>NZ_JSEH01000023.1 GCF_000801335.2 Desulfovibrio sp. TomC | reverse complement strand
ATGGCGGCAGGTTATCCGTTTTCCGGTCGTCGCGCCAGTCGTCGGCCCGGGGAGGTTTGTCGCCTCCCCGGGCCGGCAGGGGGCTAGAGGTCGCCGGAACTCTGGCGGAAGGCCACGATGTCGGCCACGGTGACCAGCGGGAAGTCATGGGCGGCGGCAAAGGCGGTCAGCTGCTCGCCCTTGGCCATGGTGCCGTCGGGGTTGGTCAGTTCGCACAAGACGCCGCAAGGCGAATGTCCGGCCAGCCGGCACATGTCCACCGTGGCCTCGGTGTGGCCGCGCCGGGTCATGACGCCGCCGGGCTTGGCAATAAGCGGGAACACATGCCCGGGCCGGGCCAGATGGCCGGGTTTGGCGTCCGGCGCGGCAGCGGTCTTGACCGTGGTCACCCGGTCGGCGGCCGACACGCCGGTGGTGACGCCGGTTGCCGCCTCGATGGTGACGGTAAAGGCTGTGCCGTTTTTGCAGGTGTTGACCGCGACCATGGGCGGCAGTTCCAGCTGCCGGGCCTTGTCTTCGGTCAGGCACAGGCAGACGATGCCGCTGCATTCGCGAATGAGCATGGCCATCTGCGGCACGGTCAGGGTGTCGGCGGCGAAGATGAGGTCGCCCTCGTTTTCGCGGTCGAGATCATCGGCCACCACAATGCCCCGGCCTTGGCGCATGGCAAAAATGGCGGCCCGTGTGCGGGCAATGGACGCATCAACATCGGAAAATGGCTGATTCATGGCGCTCTCCAAAACAAGAGGTTTACGGGCCAGAACCAGGGCGGAAAAACAGACGACCGGGCAGAACGCAGGCGCTGCGCCGGACTCGCGCCGGAGACCCCGGCGACGGGGATTGCCGTCTCCTCCTCTTCCATCCGGACTGTAACCGTCGGCCCTGGCTTCGCACCAGGTCTGCTGACCCCCCGACCGCTGACGGCCGGGAGCGCTCGCGGGCTCCCCGGTTCCCCGGGATACCGCCGGTGGGGACTTTCACCCCGCCCTGAGGACAACGGCCGTTTTGTAGCGCCAGGAGCCGGCCATGGCAAGTCGCAAAACCCGCTGCGGGCCGATGGGGAGACCGGGGCATCGGCCATTGCGGAGGCGGGAGCCGGCATCGGGCCGGGGCCGAGCCGAGCCGCTGCAACAGCCCCGCTGCCGCCGTTGTCCTTCTCGGGAGGACGGTCGTCGGCAGCGCGTTACGGGCTGGGGTTGGCCGCTGCGTCCGGGCCGGCTGCCGACGCCGCGCTTTTGCCTGGGAACAGCTTGTCCGCGTAGGGTTGCAGCCGGTCCGCCAGCAGATCGGCCAGCCGGGCGTTGCCGTAGGCGCTCAGATGGCCGCAGTCGGCGGCCAGTCGGGCCGGTTCGTCGGGGCGTTGGGCGAATGCCGCGTCGCTGACGTCGGGCAGCACCGTGACGCAGGTGGCGGCCAGGGCCTGGGTCAAATCCCTGGCGATGCGGCCGCCGCCGAGAACGAAGGCAAAGACCGGCGTGTCGCCGCTGGCTTGGCAGACCTTTGCAAACACCCGTCTGGTCGCGGCCAGGGAGTGGGCATAGTCAGGCAGATCCTGACCGCTCTCGATGGCGCGTTCCACGGACGCGTCTTTGTATTTGGCATAGAGGACCAGTTGCAAATTGTGCTGGATGCTTGAAATAATGTGGGACCTGTTGCCCAAAAGCCGTCCTGTGGCGTCAAGAACGGCCTGGGACCAGTGGGCATAGGGCGAGGCAATGACGGTTGTGTCGTCGTCGGCCAGATAGGGCCGGAAATGAAAGTTGTTGTTGATGACGCTCTGCTTTTCCAGGGCGAAATCGTTGTTGATGCTGTCGTTGGTGTGGAGCTGAAACAGGATGGCGTCGGGTCTGATGCGGGCCAGGTTCTCGGCCAGGATGCCGTATTCCTGCAACGAACCGTAGCCGCCGCTGCCATAGGTAAAAACAGTGCAGCCAAGCCGCCGGCCCAGGATAGCCGAGTAGGTCTGGCCGTCGGAAACATCGCGGTTAAGCGTAAAAGAGTCGCCGAGGATGAGCAGTTTTTTGAGGGCACGGGTGTCCCCGTATTCCCGAAACCCGTGGTCCATGGTGGAAAAGGCCAGGGGATAGGGCTCTCCGGCGCAGTCCCTGGATTGCTTTTCCTCCCGGTAGTGGGGCTTCACCCGCCAGCCCAGGGCGGCGTCGTCCGCATACAGTCCGGGCGTGTCCCAGGTCAGCGGGATGTGGTTTTTGAGGCGAAAGACGATCTCGGCCAGGCCAAAGGCGACGACGAGCGCCAGGAGGCTTATGGCGACGCACAGCCAAAACTGGCGGATTGTCCGGGCCGGGCTGGGCTGGCTGGGTGATGGCGGCATGCGGCGTTGATCCTCTTCGAGGGTGTCTTTGGGCGGCGATAGGCCGGCTGCGCAGTGTGGGCAGGCCTGGCGAAGCGGACGCGAGGGGTCGGTCTACTGGCCGGGCCAGACCCGTTCCAGACCCGGGGCGCGCTCCGAGAACCAGACCCGGAAGGCATTGCCGGCGTTGCCGGACAGGGTCAGGCGCGAGTTCCCGGGCGGCACGGTCAGGCCCGGGAACTGGCGGGCGTCGAGATCGGCCTCAATGACCATGCGGTCGATCGGCCGGGTCGGCGACCAGAATTCCGCGGCAAAGTCGGCGCGCAGGCTGAAACGCACCGTCACCTGGGTGGTCGGCCGGGGCAGGCGCAGCTCGGTGTGGCGGCGCAGGAACATCAAGCTCCACGTGTCGGGCACGGTGTTGCGCGCATCCAAAAGCGTATGGAACGTCTGTCCGTCGGTCGCGTATGACACGGTACAGGCCCGGTAGCCGTCCTTGTCGCCGTAAAGCCGGGGATAGGCCATGATACGCAGGGCCGTTATGGGATAGGCCGAGACGAAGACGTACTCGAAGCGGCAATCCGTGCCGGGCAGGCAGGTCACGCCGCCGCTGTAGTCGGGATAGGATGTGGAGACGGCCATGTTCTGGGAATGGGCGTTTGGGCTGTCGGAGAAATCCGGCGGATCAAAGTCCGGTGAAAAATACAGGGTTCCGCGGCCCCGAGGGGTCAGGCGGAGCACGCTCCCGGCCGGGGCCGAAACCAGCACGGGCACAGGTTCGTTGCCAAGGGTCAGCACCGGGGCGTTGATGCGTCCGGCCAGGGTCAGGGCCGAAACGGGCAGCGGGGCTTTGTCCGGCTGCTCCACTTCGGCCTGTGGGCTGGCGTCGGACAGGGCGACGCCGCCGGCCTCGGGGGTCAGGACCGGATCAAAGACCGCCACGGCCGGCTGGCCGGCGGCATCGGGCAGGACGTAAGCCGGGGCCAGACCGGGGTGGTCGGCCAGAAAGGCGGCCAGGGCGGCCGGCGGGCCGATGACCTCGCCGCCTGGGAGGCTGCGGGCTAGTTCGGGGTGGTCCGGCAGGGCAAAGACGTAGGCGGCCTGCCCAAGCAGGGTCAGGCCGGAATGGTAGGCCGGCGCGCGGCAGTTTCGGGCCAGGTTGGCAGCGTAAAAGGGGAGCTGGTCCGTGGCGGTCCGGGTATCGAGCCCTTGCCCCGTCACTTCCAGGCCGGCCAGGTTCAGATAGCCTTCCCGGGTCCCGGGCGCATACGTCACCCGCAGCCACAGCGAACCGGCAGCCGCATACGGGGTCAGATCGATGGTCGTTTCGACTTCCCGGCTTCGCCCCTGATAAAACGGAATCTCCTCGAAAAACCGTCTGGGGACCAGCCGGGGGCTGCCGTCGTCGGTCAGGAAGTTCTCGTGGCCAAGGCGCGCCACCGGGGTATACGTTTTGCCGTCGGTACTGGCCGCAATGGACAGGACCGCGTCGGCCGGGATGGTGGGGTGGCGCTTGTACAGGACGGCCGTGATGCGGGCGGTCACGGAACCGGCGGCGGCCCCTGGCGGCAGATCGAAGCGCCAGACCGCCGTGGCCGGCTGTTCATAGCGGGCGGGGCGCATGAGCCCCACATCGCTGTCCACGGCCCAGTTGTCCAGGGAGAAGGCGTCGTTGTAGGCCCGCCAATCCCGAAAATCGTCAAAGTACCGCGCCCGGCCCGAGAGGTCAGGGGCCAGGAGCAGCGGAGCGCGGCTGGGCAGGCCGGCCAGTCCCACCCGGGCATGAATCCCGCCGGTCCCCCAGGAGGCCAGGAGCGCCCCCCGCGGCATGGCCCGGCGACGTTCGGAGTGCGCCTCAAAGAGATCCACGGAGCGCAGGCGTTGGTAGCCCGGAGCCGCGAAATTGCCGGGACCGGCCGGCAAGCCCGGCAGATGCCAGCGGGCGGCAAAGGCTTTGGCGTTTCGCTGGTAGCCGGTGAAGACCAGGGCGGTTTCAGGACCCGGGGTGCGGCTTAAAAAGCGGAACAGGTCCCGGTCGTTGCTGAGCGTACGCTGGTAGAAGTCGTCGAGCCGGGTCAGGGGCGCCGCCAGGACCAGGGCGCAGGCCGCCCCGGTCAGGGTCAGGGCGGCGAGGCCGCGGACCCGATCCGGCAGCTGTCGCCCGGCCAGCCCGCCGAGCCATGACGCGCCGCTGCCGCACAGGATGCAAAGGGCTGGCAGGACCGTGATGAGATGCCGCCAGCTGACCAGGGGCCGCAAATCGCTTTGGCTGGTCAGGATGGCGAGGCTGGGGACCAGGGCGGCCAGGGCGACCAGGGCGGTCGGCCCGGTCCAGGCCTGGCGCAGGCCAAGCAGCAGCAAGGAGGCCATAACGGCCACGGCAGCCGGGCCGTAGTCGAAATTGAGGTAGAAAAATCCAGCCAGGATGTCGGCGAAAAATCGAGGCGTCAGGCCGGTCCAGTACGGGACGGACGGATTGTTGAGAAAGGTGTTGATGAAAAAAAGTCCCGGCGCAATGGGCAGCCAGAGACAGCCGGCTGCAGCCATGGCGGCCGCGATCCAGGTCAGGCGGACCGTGCGGCCGGGACCGGCGAATATTCCGTACCGCCGCAGGTATAAAAGACCCACGCCAAGGCCCTGGGCCGCCAGGACCGGAACGCCCTGGAAGGCTGTCCAGAGCATGGCTGCCGTGGCCACAACGTACCCGGCCGGATGGAGCGGCCGGCGTCCGGGCCTGACGCAGCGGACCAGGAAGTACAGGGAATAGACCAGGGTGCACAAAAAGAGCGCATAGGGCTTGATGGCCCGGGAGATTTCCACCGGGAAAAGCGCTCCGGCGCACAGCGCGGCCGCAGCCAGCCCGGCCCGGCGACCGGCACAGGCTGCCCCCAGCAGGCCAAGGCCCAAAACGGTGAGCAGGCCGGTCGCCAGGGACGGGACGCGGGCGGCCAGGACGGTGTTGCTCAGGCCCAGGGCCAAGTGGTTGATCAGATAGGTGAGCGGCGGTTGAAAATCGTAGATGGTGTCGACAGGTCCCAGGTACAGCTGGGATTCGATGAGTCGGGCTGGCGCGAGCATGGCCCGGTCGAGGTTGAGATAGTCGTCTTCCCAGAGCTGGGGCACGTCGATGTCCCAACACCGCAGCAGGGCTGCGGCCAGGATGATGCCGCCAAGGAGAAGTCGGAAAACGCGCCGGGATGGTTCAGAGGGGCTGGGCAAGGGGAATCGCTTCATGGTGATGCGGTGAGGGTAGCAGTCCGGCCCGACCGGTGCAACCGCCGGTTTTTTCACTCTGCCGGCCGGTATTGCGTCGCCAAAGGCCCTGCCTGGGGCCGGCAGCCTTGCCAACGCAAAGGCCGTCGCCTGAGGGTGAGGCGACGGCCTGAGGGGGAGGGGAGGCGCGTGCGGCGAGGCTATTGCTTGGGGGCCGGGGCAGCGGGGGCAGCCGGGGCCGGCATCGCGCCGTGATCCATGGGCATTCCCGTACCGGCATGGTCCATGTTCATACCCTTGCCGCTATGGTCCATGTCCATGCCCTTGCCGTCATGGTTCATGCCGGCCATGCCTTTCCCCATCATCTTGCAGTCCATGCCGCCTTCGCCTTTCATGCCGTCCATCATCATGCCGCCATGTCCGCCCATATGCTGGGTCAGGCGGATGGGGGAGCCGGTTTCCTTGGCATAGCGCAGACGGAACAGGGTGGTCTGCTCGAAGACCTGGCCGCGCAGGGCGGAGATTTCAGCAACGAGCTTTTTGATGGCCGCCTCGTCGCCCGGTTTGGTGGCCAGCACGGTTTCCAGTTCGGCCTCGCGGGCCTTGATCTTGCCGTGCAGTTCGGCTGTCTTGGCGACAAATTCCTGCTTGAGCAGATAGGCCTTGTCGGGATCGACGGCCGGGGCGGCCTTGGCCTCGCCGGCCGGCGCGCCGTGTTGTTCGTGGGCGGCCTGTCCCAGGGTCGGGACGGACAGGAGAAAGGCAACAACCAGAGCTGCGGGAATGAATGCAGATTTGCGCATAGGAAAATCCTCCTTGGGATTGTGGATCAATCTAGCACAGGCCGTGCCAAAGGAAGAGTCTTTTTTTTGTCATGCCATGTTGGGCGGTTGTGGTATTGATCCGGCCAAAGCCCGACCCGGGAGCGAAAAAAGTATACGAACAATGTATGGAATATGGTCGAAAACAATACACCTGTCGCAAAAGTATCCAGGTGTTCCGGTCGGCGGCCCGGTTTTCCGGTGGCGGTCAGCGGGCTGTCGCTGCCTGGGGCGTTGGGGCGGGGGTTGCGTCTTCGAGTCCGAACCGGGCCTCAAACTCATGGCCGAACCGGCACAAGGCTTCCAAAATGGGGATGATGCCGCGACCGAGGTCGGTCAGGGCATATTCCACCCGGGGCGGCACTTCGGCAAAAATCGTGCGGGTTAAGAGGCCGTCGGATTCCAGTTCCCGCAGCTGCTGGGTCAGCATTTTTTGGGTGATGGCCGGCATGGCCCGGCGCAGGGCGGAAAAACGCATGGTGGCCACGTCGCGCAGATGCCATAAGATAAGCGGCTTCCACTTGCCGCCAATCACAGCCAGGGACAATTCCATGCTGCACGAATACTCTTTGCCCAGACAGCGTTTGCGGCTGCACGGCGTTCCCGGTTCACCCATGACGGCATCTCCTGCAGGTAGGTTTCCAAAAGGGTACTACACAACTTAAATGTGCCTACTTGCTTTTTTGGGTATACTGGCAGAATTTCCCCAAAGCGTAAAGCAGAAACCACCCTGGAGGTCCCATGGAGCTTTTCGAGGCCCTGCATACCCGGCGCAGCATCCGGGCGTTTACCGACCAGCCCATTGCCGAGGCCGACCTTGACGCCATCCTGCGCGCCGCCATGGATGCGCCAAGCGCCGTCAACGCCCAGCCCTGGCATTTTGTGGTCATTACCGACCGGGCCATCCTGGACGCCATCCCGACCGTCCATCCCCACGCGGCCATGTGCAAAACGGCCCAGGCCGCCATTGTGACCGTGGCCGAGCTGGCCCTGGAAAAATCGCCCGGCAACTGGATGGTCGATTGCTCGGCCGCCGTGGAAAACCTGTTGCTGGCCGCCCGGGGACTTGGCATCGGGTCGGTCTGGTGCGGCGTCTATCCGCGCCAGGAGCGCATGCTTCCCATGGCCGCCCTGCTGCATCTGCCCGAAGGCTTCCTGCCCCATTCCCTGGTTCCGCTGGGCTATCCGGCCCAGGAGTTTAAGCGCGTGGACCGGTTTAAACCCGAGCGCATCCATACAAACGGCTGGTAGCCGCCTGTCCGCAAAAGGAGCACGCATGAAAGTCTCTCTCGGTCCCAAGACCATGGCCCTGCCCACCCCGACCTGGCTGGTGGGAACCTACGACGCCGACGGCAAGCCCAATCTGATGACCGCCGCCTGGGGCGGCATCTGCTGTTCCAAGCCGCCGTGTCTGACCGTTTCCCTGCAAAAGCCCCGGCACTCCTATGCCGCCCTCATCGAGCGGCGGGCCTATACCGTAAGCGTCCCATCCGAGTCCCAGGTCGTGGCGGCGGACTACTGCGGCATCGCCTCCGGCCGGACTGCCGACAAGTTCGCGGCCTGCAACTTCACGCCGGTCAAAAGCGAGCTGGTGGATGCGCCGTATGTGGCCGAGTGCCCGCTGATCATTGAATGCAAGGTGATCCAGGTGATCGACCTCGGGATGCACACCATGTTTGTGGGCGAAATCATGGACGTCAAAGTGGACGAAGCGGCCATGCGCGACGGCAAGCCCGACCCCCTGGCGATCAAACCCATCATCTTTGCCCCGGAAGACCGGCATTACTATGGTCTGGGGGCTGATCTGGGGTTGGCCTTCTCCATCGGCAAGGAGCTTAAGGGAGCGTAGGATATGGAAAAAGTCCGTCTCGATCCGGCTCAGCTGCCGCCCATGCCCGTGGCCCTGGCCGGGACTCTGGTCGCGGGGCGGGTCAATTTCATGGCCGCCGGCTGGATCACCCGGGTCAGCCACAGGCCGCCGCTCATTGGCGTCTCCATCAACCACCGCCAGTTGACCGGCAGCGGCATCAAGGAGACCGGCGCATTCTCCCTGTGCTTTCCCGGGCCGGCCCTGGTGGAAAAAACTGACTATTGCGGCCTGGTCTCCGGGCGCAACGTCGACAAATCGGCCCTCTTCGACGTCTTCTACGGCGAGACCCCAGGCGCGCCCATGATCCGGGAATGTCCGCTGTGCCTGGAGATGCGCCTTTACCAGACCGTGGAACTCCCCTCCAACCGGTTTTTTATCGGCGAGATCAAAGCGGCCTGGGCCGATGAGGAGATTCTCACCGACGGCCAGCCGGATGTGGAAAAATACCAACCGCTGCTCTTGACCATGCCGGACAACCGCTACTGGACGCTCGGCGCCTCGGTCGCCGACGCCTGGAGCGTGGGCAAGACGCTAAAAATGGAGATGCAAAATGAAAGTACTGGCCATTAACGGCAGCGCCCGAAAGGACGGCAACACCGCTGCCATGCTGCGCATGGCCCTGGCCGAGATCGAGGCCGCCGGCATTGAAACGGAACTGGTCCAGCTCCACGGCAAGGACATCCGGGGCTGTATTGCCTGCATGAAATGCTGGGAGAATAAAGACGGCCACTGTGCTGTCAAAAAGGACATGTTAAACGAGATCATCGACAAGATGGTCGCGGCCGACGGCATGATCCTGGGGTCGCCGACCTATTTCGCCAACGTCTCGAGCAACATCAAGTCCATCATCGACCGGGCCGGCATGGTGGCCCTGGCCAACGACGCCATGCTGGCCCGCAAGGTCGGGGCGGCCGTGGTGGCCGTGCGCCGGGGCGGGGCCATCCACGTCTTTAATTCCATCAACCACTTTTATTTCATCAACCAGATGGTGGTGCCCGGTTCCAGCTACTGGAACCTGGGCCGGGGCATGGAGCCGGGCGAAGTGGAATCGGACGAGGAAGGCGTTTTGACCATGAAAAACCTGGGCAAGAACATGGCCTGGGTCATGCAGAAACTGAACGCCTAGGGTGTACAAGAGACGAGAAGAAAAGGCGGAAGAGTGCCTCCGGCGGCCGGGGGCCTGAGGCCCCCGGACCCCCCAACGGGAAGAGGTTTTTGAAGGGGTTTTTGACGGGGGATGTCAAACGGGTCGGTTGTGGTCAGCCTGTCTGCCCGTTGGCACTTGACGGCAACCACCGTTGTTCCGGCCCCTCTCTTCCAGGAGGGAGTCCAAAGGGGTGCCCCTTTGGCCGCGAGAGGCTCTCCAGGAGAAGCATGCCCGGCCGTCCCTCCTTGGGCGGGCCGCCGTTTGGCTGCCGGGGGCGTTTTCCCGGCCTGTTTGAAGCAAGGAGTCTGAACATGGCGGCAACTGGCGATGACGAAATCGGATTGGTCGTGTTGTGGGTGACCCGGGACCGGGAGGCAGCGCTCAATATGGCCCTTATGTACGCCAAGAATTCACGGCTCAAAGGCTGGTGGGAGCAGGTACATCTGCTCGTGTGGGGGCCTTCGGCCAAGGCGTTGTCCGAAGACGCCGAACTGCAGGCCGAGGTGGCGGCCTGCCGGGAGGCCGGGGTCGAGGTTCTGGCCTGCCGGGCCTGCGCCGACCGTTACGGCGTCAGCGAAACCCTGGAAGGGCTTGGGATCACGGTGCGCTATACCGGCGAGCCCCTGACCGGTTATCTCAAAGACGGCTGGAAAGTCGTCAGCGTCTGATCCGGTTGGCCGCATCCCTGCGGCCGAAGTTGCTTGCGCATCTTGCTTTTTGCCGGGGCCTCGCGGCATACTGACAATCTGATCGCCGGTCTGCCGGCTGGGATGTACCGCCGCGAGGCAGGGAGGTTTCCGATGTTGCGCATGGCTGTTGGGCACGCCAAATGTCTGGATGCTGGGTGCGCCATACGCGGCGCTGTGGAATCTTGCCGCCGGGGCCTGGGCGGCGTCGAGCCGGCCGGGCTGCTGCTTTTTGCCGGGGTCGGCTATGACCATGCGGCGCTTCTTGCCGGCGTGGCTGCCGCCTTTCCCGAGGTCCCGCTGGCCGGCGCGACTTCGGCCGGCGAGCTGTCCTCGGCTGGCGGCATCAGCGACGACGCCGTACTGCTCATCGCCTTTGGCGGGAAGGGCATCACCTGCGTTGCCGGCGTGGCCCGGGATTATGACGTCTCCGGCCTCGATCCCGGGGCCAGCGCTGCCGCAGCCGTGGCCGCGGCCCGCCAGGGGCTTTCCCGCGCTCCGGGACTCTGTCTGGTCTTTCCCGACCGCAGCCAGGGCGGGGTGCAGGACTATTGCCAGGGCCTGGTCCAGGCCCTGGGGCCGGACTGTCTGGTCCTCGGCGGCGTGCCCGGGCGTCAGTTGGCCGATCCGTACCCGGTGCGCCAGTTCTATGGTCGGGAACTGCTCATGCATGCCGCGCCGTTTCTGCTTATCGCCGGCGAGCTGCCGCTTGCCATGCGCCTGTCGCGCGGCTGGCGGCCTGTGGGCAGCCGGGCCAGGGTGACCGGCGTTTCGGGTTCGGTGGTCAGCCGCATCGGCGATCGCTCGGCCCTGGATTTTTACCGCCACTACCTTGGCCCCCATGCCGAGCCGGCGGTGGAGCTGCCCCTGGCCGTGGCCTGCGAAAAACACAACGATTTTATCCTGCGCTCTCCGGCCTTTTTCAGTGAAGGGGACGGCAGCATCCAGTTCCCGGCCGGTGTTCCGGAAGGGGCCATGGTGCAGTTGGCCGAGGCCACCCGCAGCGAGATGCTTGGCGATATTGAAACCATGGCCAAGGGGCTGGCCGCCGAAGTGGCCTCCGGCATATCACCGGCCGGCGTCCTGCTGTTCTCCTGCTCCACCCGCAAGGACATCCTGGGCACCAAGGCCGTGGAAGAGGTCGAGCGTCTGGCCGAGGCCCTGCCGGCCGGGACGCCCCTGGCCGGTTTCTACTGCCTGGGCGAGATCGGACCCTCCGCCCCTGGTTTGCCGCTCCATCTGCAAAACGGGTCGCTTATCGCCGTGCTCCTTGGCGGCGAGCTGGTCCCGGCCGGTCTGGACACCGCCCCGGCCGATCTGCCTTGTCCGGCCGGGGCGACCGAGGCGCTTCAGCGGGAGGTCCGTTCGCTCACCCGGGCGCTGGCCCGGGCCACCCAGTCGCGGGAGCGTCTGGAGGCCCAGAAAGACCGTTCCCAGGCGCTCATGCGGGTCATAAACGACGAGATCAATACGGCCCGCCTGGAGATCCAGCGCAAAAACGAACTGCTGCGCCAGGCCCTGGCCCTGGCCGAAGAGGTGCAGCGAAACCTGCTGCCCCAGGCCGCTCCGGGCCTTGCCGGCTTCGATATTGCCGGCACGAGCCTGTATAGTGATGAAACCGGCGGCGATTATTACGATTTCATCCACGAACCCAACGAACAGCCAGGACGATTCGGCATCATCATCGGCGACGTCACCGGGCACGGCATCGCGGCGGCCCTGCTGATGACCACGGCCCGGGCCTTTTTGCGGATGCGGTCCTTTCAGCCCGGCTCCCTGGCCTCGGTCATCGACGACGTCAATAAGCTCCTGTGCGCCGATCTGGCCGATTCCGGCCGCTTCATGACGCTTTTTTATCTGGCCATCGACGTCGAAAAAAAACGCCTGCACTGGGTGCGCGCCGGCCATGACCCCATCATCCTCTACGACGCGGCCACTGGCCTGGCCAACGACATCCCGGACAAGGGCGGCCCGCCGCTCGGCATTGTCACCGGAGCCCGCTATGCCGAAAACAGCGCGGCCGGGCTGATTCCCGGGCAAGTGGCGCTTTTGGCAACCGACGGCCTGTGGGAGGCCCGCAACGCCAAGGGCGAGATGTTTGGCAAGGACCGGGTGCGCGAACTGCTTGGCCGGCACAGCGACCTGACTGCCGCCGACATCGTGACCGCCGTGCTCGAAGGCTTGCGGGAGTTTCTCGGGGACGATCAGCCCGAGGACGACGTGACCCTGGTGGCCATCAAGGTGCTGCCGGAGTAGGGGACGGTAACGAGAAGAAAAGACAGAAGACGCCTCCGGCGGCCGGGGGCCTGAGGCCCCCGGACCCCCCAACGGGAAGAAGTTTTAAGGGGTTCGTGGCGTTGGCAGGCAATTGGGTGTTCACGCGGATGGGGCAGGGCGTTTTGATTCAACACGAACACGCATGGTTGCCGGCCGTCACGTTCGAACCGGACCGCAGGCCCCGGGCAAACTCCCCGGGCGTGACCCCGAAAGCCTCCCGGAAGGCGGCCACGAAGGCCGAGGCTGATTCGTAGCCGCTTTCCAATCCCGCCGCCGTGACGCTGGCCCCCGCCTCCAGGTGGGCGAGCGCTGCCAGGAGCCGCTGCCGGCGTCGCCATTTCCCGAACGACAACCCGGTTTCAACCTGAAACCGACGGGCCAGGGTCCGCCCGGTCATGCCGGCGTTCTTGGCAAGTGTTTCCATGGGCCGCACGTCGTCCGGGGCGGCAGCCAGGGCGCGGCAGACTGCGGCGAGTTGCGGATCAGCCGGCCAGGGCAGGCTGAAGCCGGCCTCGGGCAGGGTGGCCAGTTGGTCGAGCAAGACGGCGACCAGCCGGCCGTCCGGCCCCTCTTCGTCATACTCCGGGGGCAGGGCGGCGGCGGCCAGGATCAGCTCCCGGGCCAGTGGTCCAACCGTCAGCACCAGACAGCGGGGCGGACAGAAAATGTCCTGGTCGGCGCGGATATACAGGCTTCGCATCTCGGCCGGCTGCGATGTGGTCACCTCGTGCACAAGGCCCGGCGGCAGCCAGACGGCCCGACGCGGCGGGGCCACATGGCTGCCGGTTGGCGTGGCGACGGTGAGCACGCCCTCGCCGGCAAAGGACAGTTGGCCAAAGGCATGGCTGTGGGCCGCAGCCAGGGAGCCGGCCGGCAGCGATTCGCTGCGGGCGTAGACCATGCGCGGCAGGTTCTCGAGCTGTGGGAGACGGCGTGGTTGCGGCATGTCCATTTCTCGCTATAAAATGTCATTTTGGCGCAAGACGGACCGGACGTCCATGCCTAGATGTAGCCCATCACATCCAAGGAGACGGACATGATCGGCAGGCTTTTGCGCAAGATGGCATCGGATTGGTTCCTGGGCGGCATGATCTCGGCCGTGCTGCTGGCGGCGGCCTTCCCGGCTTTCGGGGCGGCTGGCGGGGCCATGCATGCCGACGTGGTCAGCGACGCCGGTATTTTCGCGGTCTTTTTCCTGCATGGGCTGGCCCTTTCCACCCAAAGCCTGATGGCGGGCTTAAGCAAGGTGAAGCTCCATCTGCTCGTCCAGACACTCACCTTCGTGATTTTCCCGCTGCTCTATATTCCCTTCAAACTGGCCTTTGGCGGCATCATCCCCGAGGGACTCATGCTGGGGTTCCTCTATCTGTGCGCCCTGCCGTCCACCATTTCCTCGTCAGTGGCCATGACGGCCATCGCCAAGGGCAACGTGCCGGCGGCCATCTTCAACGCCACCCTGTCGAGCCTGCTTGGCATCGTGCTGACCCCGGCCATCATCGGTCTGGCCATGGACGGCGGGACCACGGGCGGGCTGTCCCTGGGACAGGCCATGCTCAACATCGCCACCCTGCTGTTTCTGCCCTTTGTCCTGGGACAGCTGGCCCGGCCGATCCTGGGCAACCTGGCCTCGCGCTACAAGAAGTACATCAACACCTTTGACAAGCTGGTGATCCTGATTCTGGTCTACAGTTCCTTTTGCGATTCCACGGCCTCGGGCCTGTGGCGCGACAACGGCCTGTCGGTCATCGCCATGACCCTGGCCGGGGCGGCCCTTTTCCTGGGCGCGGCCCTGTTCGTCTCCTCAAGGGTGTCGTCCTGGATGGGCTTTTCCGAAGAGGACCGGATTACGGCGATTTTCTGCGGCTCCAAAAAGACCCTGGCCTCGGGCGTGCCCATGGCCCGGCTGCTTTTTGGGACGCATCCGGCCCTGGGGCTGATTGTGCTGCCGATCATGTTCTACCACCAGCTCCAGCTCTTCGTCTGCTCCATCATGGCCGGCCGGTTTGCCGACCGTTTTTCCAAGGTCCGGGTGGAAGAGACGACGCCCAGGGAGATGCCGGCAGGCGAACCCGCCCAGGCGCGCAGCTAGGGCCGAAGGTAGGCGAATGGAGGTCAATGGAGACGGGAATGGAGGCGAAGAGGCCTCCGGCGGCCAAAGGGGTAGACCCCTTTGGAAACCCACCTGGGGTTCGTCTGATTTGACCGGGGACGCGGCCAAGTCGATAGGCGAAAGTGGAGCAAGAAGAGACGGGAAGAGGGCAGCGGCCGTAACCGTGGGTGTTTGCGCGTGGCGGGAGCCAGGGAGGTTCCCGCCACGAAATTTCTTTTTCCCGCTCCCTGCCCCTGTCGCGGCAACGCGGTCACCCTTTCCCCAGTTGGGGGGTCCGGGGGCCTCAGGCCCCCGCCGCCGGAGGCATCTTCCTCTCCCTCCCCCTCTTCCTCTCACCTCCCCTAACGCGCCAGACCGTTTCGGAAAATCCAGTCGTTGATGAGATAGAGGCCGTCTTTGCCGATGGGGGCCAAGCGCACGAAACGTTCGTTTCGAATCTCACCCGCCTCGGTGAACTGAAAGCCCACGTATTTTTTGTGCAGCGGTGGAAAATCCCGGATGCGTTTGGCTTCCAGCCGGATGCCCAGGCGCAGCGGCGGCGTGTTGGGCCGGCCGGCCAACTGGATATGGGCCAGGAGCGAATGTTCCCGGCTGGTCTCGGTGAAGTAGTCGTAGGCCGGGGCATTCTCGTGGATTTCCAGCATGAGCCCGCCGGCCGAGAGGTCTTTGATGCGGCAGTGGGCGGCGCTGTCGGGGATGATGCAAAACGGGGCCGGCCATTTTTCGATGGACCCGAGTGCATTCCAATCGGCATCCGGAGCCGGGGCCGAGAGCTCGAAGAGTTCCACCACGGCCGGGTCGATGGGCAGGCGCTTGTGGTTGCGCCGGGTCAGCTCGAAGGCGGCCGGGATGCTCAGTTCGACCAGACAATGGGAGGGGTCGGGGCAGGCAACGGACAGGATGACGGTGCGAAAATCACAGTAGGTACTTTTCTTGTTGGCCCCGACCACCGCAAAATAGCCATGGACCTCCTGCCCGGGCACGGCATCGTTTAAGCGATTGCCGCGCGGCGACTGGACCACCATGGAGTCGTCCTTGACGGTCCGGATGTGGCAGGGGTTGATGGCCGTGTCGTTGGGATCGGTAAACAGGTTGAAATAGAGGATGCTTTTCTGGTCCAGGGCCGAGAGCAGCACCGTGCGTTCGGCCACCTGCAAGCCCCGGGTCGGGGTGTTTTTTTTCTGTTGCAGAGTCTTGACCCGGGCCAGGGTGCGGCGCAGCCAGACCATGGCCGCCACCCGGCTGGCCAGGGACTGGGGCGGCTCGCTGCCCAGGCGAAAACGCGCATCGGGATACTGACGGGTGGTGCAGCTGTCGAAATTATTTAACAGGCAGCGCAACAGTTCCAGGGGGCTGGGTTCGGCAGCGTTTTTTCCGGCTGGCTGGGCGGCCTTTCGGGCTTCCTGGTAGTCGTTCAGGGCGAACACCTTGGGAATTTCACCGATGACCAGGGCGGCAAAGCGGTCGAGGCCGGTTGGCCGGGCGGCATTTTGGAACAGGGTCTTAAACGCTTCCAGAATAAACGTGGTCTTGTATTTGGCTTCCAGCAGTCGGGCGGTGAACTCGAAGACCGGTTTGGCCATGAGATCGATCAGGGTGATGGTGCCGATGGAGCGCAGGTACCAATGGTAGGCGTCGTCCTCTTTCCCGGGCCGCATGATGACGTTGTCGCCAAGCTTTATGACGTAGTCGAGGGTATTCAGTTCCAGGCAATAGCTGTTTTCCCGCAGTTCCGTAATCCAGCGGACGGCGAAATGGCGTTTTTCGTCTTCCTGGGACCATTTCCAACAGTGATAGAGCAGTTCATTGCTCAGAAAATCCAGGAACCGCCGGCGGTTGAAGCTGTTTTCCAGGAGGGTGCAGACCGTCGGCTCCAGCTGTTGCCGGTCATTGTCGCACACGACAAGCCCCCGGTTGACGAGCCAGCTAGGCAGGGCCGTGTCTTTGCCAAAGACGTGGCGCTGCACCGTGGTGTCCGCGATTTCGCCTTCGTCCAAGGCCAGAAGGCCTTCGGTGATGGCCCGCATGAGGGCTGAGGCGGCGCTTATGAGCTGGGGTTGGCTGTCTGGAGTGGCGGACAGAGGGGAAACGCGGCCGAAGTGCAGGTCGAGACTGGTTTGAATGACGGGTGCCAGGAAATCGTTCATGCGATGAGACCTTGCAGTGTAGATTTTTGGCGAAGGAGTATGTCCGAACTGATAGCAGACTGCCGCCTTTTAGCAAGGAGGGGTCGGCCGACCTGGCTGGATTCTACGGAAGCCGTGTGACGGCAGTGTCGCGGACGACCCAGCCCAGGGCATCGTTGCCGGCATCCACCCGCACAAAGCCGTTTCGCCGAGGTCCGAGTCTGACCAGCGCTCCGGGGGGGAGGGTAAAAAGGGTCTCCGCTCCCGCTTCCGGTGCAGACAGCGCCGCCACCTCGGTTGTGGCCACTCCCCGTGGGGCGAGGGCCGGGGCCAGGGCCAGCCAGCCGGCCTCCAGGGCCAGCCAGCCGGCCAGGATGCCGGCCATGAGCCAGGCTCCCCGGGGCAGCAGAGGCCGCCAGCGCCATGCGGCCAGGAGCAGCAGGACCAGGAGGCCCGCCGCCATGCCGCCGGCCGCCAGCATGGTGCGTCTGGGCAGTCGGTTGCCAAGGAGCAGGCCCGGCGACAGCGGCGGCAACCCGGCGGCAGTTTGGGCCTTGACGATCGTGCCGTCGCCGGGCTGGGCCAGACCGGCCCGGTACAGCCACAGCGCCGCCCTTCCGGGTTCTCCGGCCAGTCGCCAGGACGTGGCCGCATCCAGGCAGACAGCCAGGGCGGCTCCGTCGCATCCAGCCTTGAGGCTGGCCTCGAACCCCGTGGCCGCCTCGGCAAAGCGGCCCGAGGCATAATCGGCCTGGGCCGCAGCCAGGGTCGCCGCGCTTGCGGCCGGGGCCAGCAGGGGCGGAGCCAGGGCGGCATCCGGGGCTGGCGCGGCCGTGACGGCCAGGACTGTCTCCGGGGCGGCCAGGACGCGCCAAGTCCCGCGATCGGGATCGAAAACAGCCAGGCGGGGGCCGGGCAGGGTGTAGCGTCCGGGACTTTGGGCGCGAAGGGCGAAATGCACGGTGCGCCGGCCGGTAAACCCGTCCGGGCCGTTGCCGCCGTCGTCCTTGGTGGCGAGCCGGCGCGCCGAAAGGCCTGGCGGCAGTTGCGGAGTCGGCAGCGCCGCTTCGGTCAGATTGCCGCGTCCGGCCAGGATGCTCTCCAGGCCGACTTCCTGGCCGACAGCCACGGAGGCGGCGTCCAGCCGGGCGTCGAGTTCCATCTGTCCGACCAGCTCCGAGGCCGGCAGCCCGGCCGGGACCGGGGGCAGGGGGCGCACGGTGATTTCCAGGGGCGCTCCGTCGATGACCATGGGGCCGGACGCGCCGGGAATGCCCGAAAGTCTGGCCTGGGCCGGGGGCAGGACCAGCCGCCCGGCACGAAGCGGGGTCAGGGCGTAGTCCACGTGGCTTACGGCGTAGCGTTTCCCGCCGGCCGTCACCTCGGCATCGGTCTGGCCGGGCAAGGCAACGGCGGCAAACCCGTCGAAAGCCGGTGGGGTCACGGCAATGCCCGAGGCGGCCACCGACCGGAACAGGGACACCGTATAGACAACCGTCTGGCCGCGGTACGGGTTTGCCCGGGACAGGGCCGCGTCGAGCAGCACGGTTTTCCCGGCCAGGGCCGGGGGGGGGGCGGGCTCCGGGCGCACGACGACGGTGGCCGGGGACGTGGTCAGGCGCGCGCCGCCGGTTTCCACGGCAAGCGCCGGAATCCGGCAATCGCCGCTGCGCCTGGGGGTCAGTTCGAAGCGGTAGGCGGTCACGGGGGCCGGCCGTCCGTCCGGGCCGGTCCGCGACCCGACGATCCGGCCGCGCGGGGTCACGGTGCAATCGACAATGGGCGCAGTGTCAATGACGGCCAGCGCATCGCCCGGCACCAGCACCCGCAGCGTCACCGGCCGGCCGACAATAGTCTCCCGGGGATCGACCTCCACCGTCACGGCCGTCTCAGCCAGGGCCATCCCCCCGATTCCCAGCCAACACCCCGCAACCAAGACACAAAATACCAGCCACATCCCGTTTCCCAGGAGGGTTTCCAAAGGGCACTGCCCTTTGGCCGCCGGAACAGCGGCGGTTCCCGACCCGCGCAGGCACGGGCCGTCCCGATCCGCAGCCGACCGAATCGCCGGCCCGCCCCAAGACCCCCCTGAAAAACTTCTCCCTTCGCAGGGGTCCGGGGGGATCATCCCCCCGGCCGCCGGAGGCATCTTCCCGCCTTCTCTTCGCATCTCTCTCCCCCTCACCAGTCCTTCTCCACCGTCGGTCTGCCGTAGACCGGCGCCACCGGCAGTCCGGGCAGATCCGGGATGCGGTCGAGGATGGGATCATCGGCTGCCCCTGGCGAATTGGCCCGGCGGGGGCCGCCTTTTTCGCCGTCCGGGCCGGCGACCGGCACGTGGGCTTCCTGGGTCTTGGCCGGATCGGCCATGTCGGGCGGGGGACCGGGCTGGGGCGGCTGGTCCGGGGCCGTCTGTTGGCCGCTGCCGTCGTCGGTTCCCTGGGGCGAAGGAGCCTGTCCGGACTGGGCCTGGGCAGGGTCGTTTTGGCCGTCCGGGGACTGGCCGGGCCGGCGCTCGTCGGGTTTATCGCCGGTCTTGGGCGGCGTGGGCGGTGTCGGATTGGCCCGCAGCCAGTCGAGGTTGGCCCGGGCGTCGGCGTCGTTGGGATCAAGCGCCAGGGCAGCCTCGTAGGCGGCGAGGGCCCCGGGCACGTCGCCCAGGCGATAGGCGGCGTTGCCCTGGTTGTAGCGGGCCTTGGCGGCAAGCGGCGGCGCGGCCAGGCCGGCGGCCCGGTCGAAAGCGGCGTGGGCGTCCGTAAAGCGGCCCTGGCGGTACGAGGTTGCGCCGATGTCGTAGAGGATGGTCGGATCGTCGGGGTCTCTGGCCCGGGCGGCCAGGAAGGCGGCCCGGGCGGCCGGATAGTCGCCGCGGGCATAGGCGGTGAGCCCCTGTCCGGTTTTTTCGGCGGCCGAGGAAGCGGCCAGGGCCGGGCCGGCGGCGAGGACAATGAGGGCCAGGACCGGGAGCAGCCGGCCGGCCACCGGGGCCAGAAGCATGTCGCAAAGGAGCAGGGCGATGCCGGCGGCCAGAAACAGTCCGCTCTCGTCTCCGGACCTGGCGTCCAGGGCGATCGGGCCGGTCGCGGCAGCCGCCGCTTCCTGCCGGCCCCGGGCGATCAGGGCGTCGGCCAGGGCCTTGGCCGGGGACGGAATCTCCGGGGACAGGCGAAAGGCTGCGCCGCCGCTTTGCCGGGCCAGTTCGGCCAGACCGGCCACGTCCACCCCGGCCGCAACCGGCGCACCGGCCTTGGTGCGAAGGGGCGTGCCGTCGGCCCCGGGCACGGGGGCGGGCAGGGCCGAACCCACGGCCACGGTAAAGACCGGCACGTCGTTGACCGGTCGGTCGGACTCGGGGCTGGCGGTTCCCTCGCCGTCGCTGACCAGGAGGATCATGCCCGGCCGTGTCCCGCCCAGGGCCAGTCGGGCGGCTTCCAGGGCCGTGGCCAGATCGGTGCCGCCAAGGGGGGCGGCGTCCGGGGAGAGGGCGTCGAGAAAAAGGGCCAGGGCCGAGCGGTCGGGGGTGACGGGGCAGGCCAGCCAGCTTCGGCCGGCAAAGCCGACCAGCCCGGCTTCCACGGCCGGCAGCCGGGTCAGGACATCGAGAACCAGGGCCTTGGCCGCGCCAAGCCGGTTCGGGGCGAGGTCGCGGGCCAGCATGCTGCGCGAGCAGTCCAGGGCGATGATCAGGCGCAGCCTGGGGGAAGGGTTCATTGTCGCCGGGCCTTCCGGGAAACCGAACCGGGGGCCGGCGGCGGCCAGGGCGATGGCGGTAAGCCCCAGGAGAAAGCACAGGCTCTTGAGCCCCCTCCTGCCCGGCGACGCGGCCAGGGTCGGATAGGCCGCGGCAATGGATCGGCGGCGGGCGCGGGCCAGCAAGGCACAGACGAGGCAGACGGCCACGGCGGCCAGGAGCCACAGCCATTGGGGACGGGCGAAGGTCATGGCAGCCTCAGGGCGCGGGTTGCGCCCAACGCGGCCCACAGGGTGAGCAGGCAGACCGACGCTGCGGCCAGGAGCGGAGCCAGGGGGACGGCGTCTCGCGGCACGGCCAGGATGTCGCTTGGCTCCAGGGCGGCGATGGCGGCCGAGGCCCGGGCCAGACCGGCCGCGTCCTCGGCCCGGAAAAATTCTCCGCCGCCGCCCTTCGCCATGGCGGCCAGGGTTTGGGTATCGACCGGGGCCTTTTCATAGACGATTTGCCGGCCAAGCAGGGGGTGGCTGACCAGAAAGGCGGCCGGTTCGTCCCCGCCGACCCCCACGGCAAAGACCCGCACCCCTCTGGCCGCCGCCGTCCGGGCCGCCGTCTGGGGGTCCAGCTCGCCGGTATTGGAGCGGCCGTCGCCGAAAAGGACGGCCACCCGGGACAGCCCCGGGCTTTCGGCCAGCCGCTTGACGGCCAGCCCCAAGGCGTCGCCCATGGCGGTCTTGCGTCCGGCCGCGCCCACTTCCAGGCTGGAGAGGGCCTTATGCAGCACATCCCGGTCTGTGGTCGGCGGGATGACGGTGTAGGCCCGGGAGCCGAAGGCGACAAGGCCGATGCGGTCGCCCGGCCGGGCGGCGGCAAAGCGTCCGGCCGCTTCGGCCACAGCCTCCAGGCGGGTCACGGTGCGGTCTGTAAGGCGCATGTCCATGGCGGCCATGGATTCGGACAGATCAATGGCCAGCATGATGTCCACGCCCCGGCCAAGGAGCACTGGTTCGCCTGGGGCAAGGCCCGGGCCGGCCAGAGCGCAAATGGCCAGGGCCGCGCCAAGGGGCCGCAGCAGGCCCGGCAGACGCACGGCCAGGGAGGGGCGGCCGGCTGCCCGGACGGCGGCCGGATCGGGCAGGCCAAGCGCCCCCCGGTTGGCCAGGCGGCGACGAAGGAGCGAGGCCAGGGGAAGAGCCAGCAGCAGGAGCAGGGCCAGGGGATGGGCCAGGGCCATCACGGCCTCCTGCCGGGCAAAAGCGTCCGGGCCGTTTGCCAGTCCCGCTCCCGGTCCGGACGGATCGCGGCCTCGGCCGGGTCGGCGGCAAAGCAGATCGCCTCGGCCCGGGCCAATAAAGCGGCCAGATTGGCCGTGCGGGCCGGGTCCAAGGCAGCCTGGCCCAGGCGGGCGGTGATTTCGGTTGCGGTCATGGTCGTGGCCGGAAAGCCGTCGTCGGCTTCGAGCATGGCCCGGACCAGCCTGGTCAGGCGGAAATAGTATTCCCGGTCGTCCAGGCCCTGGCCCTGCGGCCCAAGGGCGGCCAGGGCGGCGGCGAAGCGGCGTCGCGGCCCGGACCTGCCTTGCCGCGCCCGCCAAAAGCGCCACAGGGCCAGCCCGGCCAGGACCAGACAGCCGAGGCCGGCGGCCAGTGCCAGCCAGTCGTGTGGCCCGGCCAGGGGCAGCGGCCCCTTGATGTCGCGGATGTCTGTCATGTTGGGCATGTCGGGCACAGCGGTCATAGCGGGCGGCCGATCCGGCGACGGGCGGGCGCGCCGCCGGCCCGGCGGCGGAAAAAGGCGGCCAGGGCCGGGGCGGGCGGGGTGTTGCCGGGGAGTGTCAGGACCTCGGCCCCGACAGCGGCCAGGGCGGCCAGGGTCTGGCGGCGGCTTTGCTCCCGGGCGGCGGCGTAGCGGGACCGGGCGGCGGAATTGCCGCAGTCGAGGAGGGCGGCCCCGCCGGTTTCCAGGTCGGTCACGGTCACAAGCCCGGCCGGGGGCAGGGATGTCTGGTCGTTGGCGGCCAGGCAGGCGGCGGCCACGTCGTGGCGGGCGGCTAGACGTCCCAGGGGCACGGTGAACTCGCCGGCCAGGAAATCGGACAGGACAAAGACCACGGCCCGGTGGGCCAGGGCGGTGGCGGCCAGGGCCAGGGCCGGGGCGGGATCGGTCGTGCGTCCGGCCGGTATGGTTTCGGCCAGGGTCCGGGCCACGGCGTAGGGCATGGCCGGGCCGGCGGTCGGCGGCACAAAGGCCTCGACCCGGTCGGTGAAAAGCACCAGCCCCACCCGGTCGCGGCTGGCGGCGGCGCTGACGGCCAGGGTGACGGCGGCGACGGCGGCGGTTTCGTACAGGGATGGCCCGGCGGCGGCAAAGGCCATGGAGGGACTGGCGTCCACGGCCAGCATGAGCGTGCGGCTGCGTTCCTCGCGGTAGCGTTTGACAAAGGGCCGGCCCAGGCGGGCGGTGGCCTTCCAGTCCATGGCCGCGACATCGTCGCCCGGGGTGTATTCCCGGGATTCTTCATATTCCATGCCGGCGCCCCGGTAGGCGCTCCGGTAGACGCCGGCCAACGGGGCGTCGGCCGCGCCGTTTTGGAAAAGACGCACCCGGCGCGCCCTGGCGAGAAGTTGTGCTGCCTGCATGGTCGGTTGGCCGCCTGTGTTGGCCGGAGTCTTTCCGGGCGGGGGCGAAGTCCTTGTCTCCGGGGTATCAAGGCCGGGCCGACCGGGCAAGGGGCCTGGCTTAGACCATCTCCATGGAGCGGATGCGGGCGACGGTTTCCCGGGCGTCGGCGGCGCAGGCCAACATGCCGTGGACGAAGCTGAAAAAGTGCATGACTTCGCTTAAATCGTAGGCGGCCGGGGCGCGGTCGCGGCGCATGGCACTGAGCTTTTCCCGGGCGGCGGCCACGGCGGCGTCCAGGGCGGCGACCTCGGGCAGGGGACCGCTGCCGCGCAGATGGGCGGCCAGACCGGTCAGCACCTCGGCCCCGGTAAGTTCCAGGGCGGCCAATTCTTCGGGCAGGTGGCGGTGCAGGCCTTTGCCGCGCCATTCCACGGCCACATGGTCCATGCCAAGCACATGTTCAAACAACCGTTCGCCCCGAAACAGGAGCATGGCCCGCATGGCGCTCTCGCCCTTGTCCCGGCTTTCGGCGTCGGCCTCCAGGCGCAGTTCCCGGCAGCGGGCCAAAGTGCGTAAGATACGGTCTTTTAGGGCGAAAACATGCCGCTCGGGATAGTCTTCCCGCAGCCGTCCTTCCACCACCACGGCAAAAAGCGAGGCCACGTCCTCAAAGAGCCGGGCCAGACCATGGGCCAGGGCGCGACTGGCCCGGGACGGCAGCACCACGGCCGAGACGACCAGGGCGGTGACAATGCCGACGGCGATTTCCAGGAAGCGGTCGAACCCGAGGACCAGGGCCGGGATGTCGGGATGGCCGCCTAAAATGACAATGACGGCCGTGATGCCGGCCACCCGGGAGCTTTCCCGCAAGCGGGGAATGGCCGAGCACACGGTCAGGGTGGCAAAAACGGCCAGGCCGGCGGCAACGACCGATTGTCCGCCGAAATGGGCGGCGGCCGCCCCGAAACAGGCCCCCACGGCCGTGCCGGCCAGTCGGGTCCAGGCCGCGCGTATCGAACCGCCGAGGTTGGCCTGCATGACGATGACGGCCGTGACCACGGCCCAGTAGCCCTGGGGCAGATGCAGGGCCGTGACCAGTAGCTGGGTGGCCACGGCGGCCACAGCCGTGCGCAGGGCGTGGCGCAGGCCGAATTTTCGGGCTGCGGCCCCGAGCCGGGACCAGAGGGTGGATAAAGCGGGCATGGGCTGCGTACTCCTTGCAACGAAGAGGCGCTGTGTACTCGCGCTGCGCCCGGATGGGAAGCCCCCGGGAGGTGGCGGGGCCGGGGCCGGACCGTGCGGGCGAGTTGTGCTTGCTTATCTGCTATGCTACCAATGCCGCGGTTGCAAAAGACACTTCGTCTGCCGCAACCTGTTGTACACGGAGTTGATGGCAATGCTTGTGTCGCCACGCTTCGGATTGCCGCCAACGGCCGGCCCAACCCCAGCCTCCCGGGTCGTTCCCGGGGGCGGGGAGCGATTGTGACCGGCGGCCGGCTGCTCATTGCCGGCGGCCCGGACAGGGACCCCGTCGGTTTGGCTGCCGAGCTTATCCGATCCGGCCGATCCTGCGCCCCCCTGGCCTTCCACCGCGTCCTTTCCGCCGAGCTGCTCGTCCTGCCCGATTGCGTCATCATTGCACTTTTCGATCTGCCCGGTCCCGATCCGTTGCCCGGACTGCTGGCTGCTTTGGACGGACTCCCTGTCCATGCCATATTTCTGGCTGACGCCGGTTTTCTCGCCCCCGACGACGGGATACGGGTTTTGCGCGGGCTTGCCGCAGACGGGCTGGCCACAGTCCTCGACATGCTGGACGAACGCGACGCGCTGGCCCGGCAGGGGGCAGGGCATTTGGCCTGGAAGCAGGCTTTTTTTAATGGATTCCCCGGCATCATGGCGGTGTGCGATGTCCGCCGGCGGGTGCTCTTTGGCAATGCCGCCCTGAGCCGCCGGGCCGGGGCCGATCCGGCCGGACTGGCGTGCTATGCCGCCCTGCACGGCCGGGGAGAACCCTGCCCCTGGTGTCCGGCCGACGAGGTCCTGGCCGGGCGCACCGTGTCCATGGAAATTCAAAGCCCGCTGGACGGCCGCTATTTCTCCATGACCAGCGCCCCGTTGCTTCTTCCAGGCGAAGGGCCGCTTATGTTGTCGCTTTTTGCCGACGTCACCGACCGCAACATGGCCCTGTCCCGGCTGAAGGCACTTAACCGCGACCTGGAACGCCGGGTCGCCGAGCGCACCGAGGTCCTGACCCGCCAGACAGCCGAGTTGGCCGAGGCCAACACCCGGCTCCTTGAACTTGATGCCCTCAAATCCGGCTTCCTGGCCACCGTCACCCACGATCTGCGCACGCCGCTCACTTCGGTGATGGGCTTTGCCAAGCTGACCCGCCGGGAATTTTGCAAAGAGTTCATGCCCTTTTCCGAGATCAGCGATCCCCTGCGCCGCAAGGGATCGCGCATCGCCGACAACCTGCGCATCATTGAAAACGAGGGCCTGCGCCTGACCCGGCTGGTCAACGATTTTCTGGATCTCTCCAAGATCGAGTCCGGCCGGCTCGACTGGAACGATCGCCATGTGGACCCGGCCGAGGTGGTGCGCATGGCGATTGAGGCTGTTGGCGGCGAATACGAGCAAAACGAACGTCTGGCTCTGGTCGTGGACATCGCCGGGCCGTTGCCCCCGCTGCACCTGGATCCCGACCGGCTGGTGCAGGTGCTGGTCAATCTGCTCACCAACGCCGCCCGCCACACCTTTGAGGGCGAGGTGACCCTGGTCGCCAGAGCGTTGCCGCGGGGCCGGGTGGAACTGCGGGTGGACGACACCGGCCCCGGCATCGAGGCGGGGGAACGCGAGCGCATCTTCGACAAATTTTATCAGGCCCACCAGGGCGACACCCAGCCGGGACAGCGTCAGGGCACGGGCCTGGGACTGGCCATTTGCAAGCATATTGTCGAACGCTACGGCGGGGCCATCCGGGCCGAGGCGCGCGCCCCCCACGGTACAAGCTTCGTGGTGGAGTTGCCGACGGCGTCAGGCCGTTCCCAGGGCGGCGGCCCGGCTCCGGCGAGTGCGCGTACGACGTCCGAATCCCTGCTGTCCTAGTGTCGCCTTCGGGAAACGGCAGGCTCCGGTTTGGCGCAGCAAGAGACTTGACGTCCTGTTTTTATTCGCAAAAAACAAAATGTAGTTGCGAATGCACTGCGAGTTGTTGCCCCAACCTGAGTCCGTTTCTGTGCATTCAACGACAATAGGCTGCAATACCAACGTATTTTTGGAAGAGCGCGCTATGGGAAGCGGGACGTAGGCCCTGGCCGGGGGCGGGGTCCCGGCCGCTGCCGCCTTGCAAACCTGCTTTGGCGGCCGTTTCCCCGTCACAAATCCGGTGGTGCTGCTCCAGGCCCCGTTCCGGCCGGTTGCCGGCTAAATGTCGTTTAAGTCGATGGTCCTGGTGGCCGGTTTGGCTGGTTTGCCGGACTCCTTGGGGCTGGCCGGGGCCGTGGGTTGGGACGCGCCCGGGGACAGGGGCGAGCCGGTCGAGCCGGTTCCCATTGCCGGGGCGGCCGAACTGGCCGCTGTCGGGCGTTTGACGCCGCACAGCATCCGGGTGGCGTCCAGGCGGGCCTTGGCCTGGGCATTGCCGGCCTCGCGGCGAAGCGCTTCCTGATAGGCGGCCTGGGCCTTGTCGCACTGGCCGGTGGCCAGCAATGCGTCGCCAAGGGCGACTGTCGCCCGGGCGTCCTTGCCGCCGGCCTTGGCCGCCGCTTCAAGCATGTCTCTGGCCCGGGATGCGTCCCCGTTGCCAAAGGCGGTCAGGCCCATGCCCTCCATGGCCGGGGCATAGGAAGGATTGGCGGCCAGGGCGGCCCGAAAGGCCTGCTCGGCCTTGTCCTGGCCGTCCTTGCTGCAGGCGATGCCGGCCCGGGTCAGGGTTTCGGCCCCGGCCGCGGCCCCGGCCTTTGACAGTTCCCGGCAGGCCCGGGCGTAATCTTTCTGGTCAAAGGCGGCATTGCCGGAGGTCACGGCATCTTTGCCGGTCGGTTCATCCGACGAGGAGAATTTCATGGAACCGCAGCCGGGCAGGCAGGCCAGCAAGGCAGCCAGAGCCACGGGCGCGGCGAGGTTGCGAAGCGACATCAGAGGCACCTCCCGATCAAGCGCATTAGGATGCCCTGGCTATCCCAAAGCCTGGACAGATTGTCAAATTGCCTCTCCACTGGTAGAGGCCAAGCTAGTGATGCCCCCAACCTGGAGGCCTGCCATGCCCTGGTGCGTGTTGGTTTTCGCTCTTGCCCTGCTGGCCATGCCCTGCCCGGGCCTTGCCGGCGACACCACCCACATCGTCCGGCCCGGCGACAATCCGGCCGCCCTGGCCAAACGCTATCGCGTGTCCGTGGCAGCCATCCTCGCCCGCAACCAGGGCCTTGATCCCTGCCGCCTCAAGGTCGGCGACGCCCTGGTCATTCCCGAGGCCCCGGCAGCAGCCACAGCACCCGCAGCGCCTGGGGCGCCTGGAGCGCCTGGAACCTCCGGGCCGCCGCCCGCACCCGCCGCCGCCCGTCCGGCGGTCCCGCCAAAAAATCTCGCACTGCCCGACGAGGAAACTCCGGGACAACGCTATGTCGTCGCTCCGGGAGACTGTCCGGCCGCCATTGCCGAACGCTTCGGCATCCCGCTGGCGGTGCTGACCCGGGCCAATCCGGGCCTGGACCCCAAAAAACTGCCGGTCGGCTGTGTGCTGACGGTGCCTGAGGGCAATGCCTGCGCCCCGCCTCCGGTGCCCGTGACCCGTCCCGGCGAATCAGGGTCCGCCGCACCCCTGGTCATGGACTTCCAGTAGCCCTCCCGAGCGCTTCGCCCCTTGCCGCCGGCCTCGCCGCAAGGCATACCGGACCCCGGGAGAATCCTGTATGATCGATGCAACGGAACTGGTGGTTGCGGCCGGCCAAGTGGCGGCGCTTCGGGCCGAGATGGCCAAGGTGCTGGTGGGACGGGACGTTTTCACCGACCGCCTGTTGATCGGCCTCTTGTGCCGGGGGCATGTGCTCATCGAAGGCGTGCCGGGACTGGCCAAGACGTTGGCCGTTTCGACTCTGGCCCGGGCGCTTCGGGCCGAATTCCGGCGCGTGCAGTTCACCCCGGACCTGCTGCCGGCCGACATCTGCGGCACGGAGATCTACCAGCCGGCCACCGGGACCTTTGTCGTGCGCCGGGGACCGGTTTTTGCCAATATTCTCTTGGCCGACGAGATCAATCGCGCCCCGTCCAAGGTGCAGTCCGCCCTGCTTGAGGCCATGGCCGAGGGCCGGGTGACCATTGGCGGCGAGACCTTTGCCCTGCCGCAGCCGTTTATGGTGCTGGCCACCCAAAATCCCATTGAACAGGAAGGCACGTATCCCTTGCCCGAAGCCCAGGTGGACCGGTTTCTGCTCCAGTTGACGGTGGCCTATCCCACCCCGGACGAGGAGGCGGAAATCGTGCGCCGGGCTTGTCTGGCGAAGGAACCCGAGGTGGCGACGGTGCTCGACGGCGGGCAGGTGCTGGCGTTGTCGGATCTGGCCGGCCGGGTGCATCTCGATGCCCGGCTGCTGGAGTATATCGTGGCCCTGGTCGGGGCCACCCGGAACCCCGGCGGGTCGGGACTGGACCATCTGGCCGGTCAGGTGGCCTATGGCGCTTCACCCCGGGCGGCCATTGCCCTGGCCCGCACGGCCAAGGCGCTGGCCCTGCTGTCCGGGCGCGGCTACGCCACGCCGCAGGATGTCAAGGCCATGGCCCCGGACGTGCTGCGCCACCGTGTGCTCCTCACCTACGAGGCCCAGGCCCAAGGGCTGACCCCGGACGCGGCCGTAACCTCGATCCTGGGAGCCGTGGCGGTGCCGTGAGCGGGCTCTCATACACAAAACGAACGTCCGTTGTACGCTTGGCTCTTGGTGTGGCGGCCTGCTTGGCCTGCCTGCCGGCCCGGCGTTTGCGGGCGCGACGCTAAAACAAGGCCTTGGGGTCGGCCGCGCTTATGGTCGGCGGCGGCGTCCCCCCGGGGCCGGCCTGGGCGGTGGTGGTCGGATAGCCCGGACCCCGGGCGCTTGGCGGCAGAAATTTGATGGCCTCCACCACGAGCTTTTCCGCTTCAGGATCAAAGCCAGCCGGCTTGTAGGCGGCCAGTCGGGCTGTCACCCGCTCCAACTGGTCCGGGGTAAGCCGCTTTTCCAGCACCGCCTTGGCCCGGCCCGCCCGCAGCAGCAGGGCATCGCTGCCGGGCGTGCGGCTGGCCAGATTCAGCCAGAACAGCGCACTCTCGAAATCGCGCGGCACCACCCGCCCCTCATAATAAAATCCCGCCAGCATGGCCTGGGCCTGGGCATAGCCCTGGCCTGCCGCCAGCCGGTACCAGCGGAAGGCCTCCCGGGGATCGGACGGCCTGCCCCGGCCGGTCAGGGTCATGGTGGCCACATTGCTGCGGGCATGGGCGTCGCCGCGTTTGGCCGCTTCGAGCATCCAGCGCAACGCCTCGGCGTCGTTGACCGCGCCGCCCTTGCCCGTCAGATACATAAGCCCCAGGTTGAACTGGGCCCGGGCATCCCCGGCCAAGGCCGCCTGCTCATACCATTTGCGCGCTTCAGTGAAATCCGGCGGCCCGGCCAGCCCTTTGGAGAGGAGCGACCCCAGGGCGAAGCCGGCCTCGGCGTCACCGGCTGTGGCCGCCTCGCGGTAGAAGTCGATGGCCTTGGCCAGATTGGCGGCACTGGGAAATTCCTCTTCCGACAAGGCGGCGAGCAGGGCCTTGGCTTCCGGCAGCCCGGCCTCGGCCGCCTTGGCGCACCAGCGAAAGGCCTCGGCCGGATTGCCGGACACGCCCTGGCCGGACAGATGGAGCAGGGCCATGGCGTACATGGCTGGCGCGTTGCCGGCCCAGGCCGCCCGGGAGAGCAGGGCCGCGCCTTGGGCCGCGTCGCCGGGAATCCGGCCGCGTACCATGCCCAGGCCGAGGAGCATGGCTGATTCTGTATCGCCGGCCTCGGCCGCCTTGGCGCAATACCGCCCGGCGCGCGGGGCGTCGCGGCGGTCTTCCGGTCCGGCGGCAAAGAGCCGGCAGGCGGCAGCGGCCGCCCGGTCATCGGCCTGGGCCGCGGCGTCGTAGAGGGCCACCGCCTTGGCCGGATCGCGAAAGACGCCCAGGCCCGCGAAATACATGTCCCCCAGTTGCAGCATGGCCGCCACATGGCCGGCTTCGGCCGCCCGCTCGAACAGCCGGGCTGCCTCCAGGGGATAGGCCGTGACCCCCTGGCCGGTCAGATACATAAGGCCCAGGTCGTAGGCTGCCGGGGCATGGCCGGCTTCGGCCGCGCGACGGCGAAGGCTGGCTGCCCGGGCCGTGTCGGCCGGCAGGCCCCGGCCGTCGGCCACGAGTTCGGCCAACCGGGTCAGCGCCTCGGCATCGCCGGCCTGACCGGCCGCCTCGAACCACTTGGCCGCTGCCCCCGGGTCGCCGCCCCGGGGGTCGCCGGCCGCGTCAAGGGCCAGCAGGGTCTGCCCCAGGGCTGTGGCCGCCTGGGCGTTGCCGGCTTTGGCTGCCCGGCCAAGCAGGGCCAGGGCCGCGTCGATGTCGGCCGGGCCGCCGGCTCCGGACGCCCGCATGATGCCCAGACGGGCCATGGCCGTTACGTCGCCGCGCCCGACCGCCCTGGCGTAGAGGGCGGCCGCAGCGGCGTCGTCGCCGGTGAGGCTTCGGGTCAGGTCGCCGGCCGCAACCATGGCCGGGACAGAGTTTTTACCGGCGGCAAAGGACAAAAGAGCCAAGGCCCGGGGCAGGTCCCGGGGAATGATCTCGCCGGCGGCCAGGAGCAGGCCCAGGCGGTAGGAGGACGGCGCCGAGCCCCGGGCAGCGGCGGTTTCCAGGAGCGGCAGGGCGGCTTGTCCGGCCCCCCGGTCATAAAGCCGCGAACCCAGTTCCGGCGTGGTGCAGCTGGCTGCCACCAGCCACAGCGCCCCGAGGAGGACCAGCCCATAGAACGCGGCAGCCAGGACCTGACGGCGGAAAGAGTGCGAAGCATGGGACATGGCACGGGCCTCCGGCACGGGAAACGTGGAACCGAGCATGCCTGTATCTAAGGCAAATGGGATGCGCGGACAATCCCTGGCGCTCGTGTGGCCTTCCTTGCAACCGTTGAGAATGCATTTTGATATTATACCAGGATGTTGTCCTTTATGCTGGCTGGAACGGATTTCGCGGAAACGAGACTAGAAACGGGGGAAGGCAATGGAAAGATACGGCTGCCCGAAAAAGGGCAGGGCCATGGTCGCCAGGGTCCCGACGGCGATAGCCGGGCCGTAGCACACCCGGTAGCCCGGTTCTTTCCCTGTGCCGGCACGGTGTTTGGCCATGAGCCAGGCCAGCGACTGCACGCCGCCGGCCAGGCTGGTGAAAAGAAACACCGTGAGCAGGGCCGAGGGGCCAAGGCCGGCCCCGACAGCGGCCATGAGCTTGACGTCGCCGGCCCCGAGCACGCGAAACAGGTGCGGGATGAGAAAAATGATAAACCCACCCACCAGCCCAAGCAGGGCGTCGGTCAGGCCGGGCAGGCCCGAGAAGGCGGTATGGACGGCAATGAGGGCCAGCATGGCCGGAAAGGTGATCAGGTTGGGGATGCGTTTTTGGGTGACATCCACAGCCGCGCCGGCAAGAACGGCCACGGCGGTGACGGCAAAGGCGAGCAGGGTTTGCGGGGGAAGGGGCATGGGGCCTCCGATTTTTTTTGGTGTAACGGCTGCACGGGAGGTTGTCCAATCCCCTGAAGCGGCCTTGACGCCAGGAGGTAAACACGCCAGATTTCCAAGGTATCCGGGATCGGTCGCAATCCGGTGGACGCGAACTTTTCAGAGCGACGGAGAGAGCATGGAGCAGGATCGCGCCCAGACCTTGCTGAGTGAATTGGCTGCTGTCTCGGCCGAGCGAGACCGGTTGCGCCAGGGGTTGGCCGAGGCTGGCAGCGTCATCGAACGCCTGCGCACCGATGCCCAGGCCGGCAGTCAGGCCAAGGCTGATTTCATGGCCCGCATGACCCATGAGATGCGCACCCCGCTTTCGGCCATCATTGGGCTGGTCAATCTGGCCCAACCACTGCTCGAACATCCCAAGGTTGCCGATTATCTAGCCAAGATCCAGGCTTCGGCCCGGGGATTGCTCGAAGTCGTCGACGACATCACTGATTTTTCCCGCCTGGAAAAGGGCAAGGCCGATCTCACGGTCGCGCCGTTTGCACTCTCCGCCTCCCTGACCCGGGTGGCCGACCGACTGTTGCCCGAGGCCCGGACCAAGGGTTTGGCCCTGACCGTGCGCCTGGACCCGGCCATCCCGAAGCGTCTGGTGGGCGACTGCTCGCGCCTCGAAGGCATCCTGGGCCATCTGGCCGACAATGCCGTGAAATTTACCGAGCGCGGAGTGGTGCGTCTGGAAGCGGAGCTGGTGGCCCGGCAGGGCGGCACAGCCGCCGTGGCCTTTTGCGTGGCCGACAGCGGCATCGGCATGGAGGAGGCCTCCATTCCGGCCATGCTCGAATCCTTCACCCAGGGCGACGGTTCCCTGTCGCGTCCCTACGGCGGCACGGGCCTCGGTCTGGCCCTGGCCAGCCGGGGGGTGGCCCTTTTGGGGGGGGCCTTGTCCGTTGAAAGTCGGCCGGGCCAGGGAACGCAGTTTCGGTTTTCCATCCGTTTGGCTGAAGACGCAGCCGAGCGCCCCGCCGACATCCGGCCGGACGCGCCGGCGGCCGCCCCGGTGTCGCCGGGAGCGCCCCGGATCCAGGCCCTGGCCGGCGACGCCGCCATTTCCCTGTCTGAGCGCCCCTTGTCCGGGACTCTGGTGCTCCTGGTCGAGGACAACGCCATCAACCAGCAGGTGGCCCGCGAGACCCTGGAACGCCTGGGCGCGGCGGTCGATGTGGCCCAAAACGGCCGCGAGGCCGTGGAGATGGTGGGCGCGGCCTTTTACGACGTCGTGCTCATGGACGTGCAGATGCCGGTGATGGACGGACTGGCCGCCACCCGGGCCATCCGCATCCTGCCCGGCGCGGCCGATCTGCCCGTTGTGGCCCTGACCGCCCACGCCCTGGACGAGGACCGCGACCGTTGTCTGGAAGCAGGCATGAACGACTATCTGACCAAGCCGCTTGAGGTGGACTGCCTGCTGGAGGCGCTTGGCCAGTGGATCGCGCCGGCTGCGGCTGCGGCCCGGGCCAAGGCCGAGTCCCAGGCCGTGCGCACGAGCGCGGCCCAGACGGCGGGCGGCTTGGCCAAACAGCCGTCGCCGGGCATCGACATCCCCACGGCCCTGACGCGCCTTGGCGGCAATGGCCGTTTGCTGGCCAGCGTGGCTGTGGAATTCGGCCGGGATTATGCCGACTGCGCCGGCACTCTGGTGCAACTCGTGGCCAAGGGCGATATCGAGTCGGCCCGACGCCTGGTCCATACCGTCAAGGGTGTGGCCGGCAATCTGGCCGCCTCCGCGCTGGCCGAGGCCGCCCGGGCCATTGAAGTCGTCCTGTCCGATGGAGGGCGCCCCGACGTCGCCGCCATGGACGATTTTGCCGCGGCCCTGGCCGCCGCCGTGGCCAGTGCCGCGGCCTTGACGCCGCCAAGCGGCCCTGAGCCGATCTGTTCCGCCACAGGCTGCTGGCGGGTGCTGCTGGTGGACGATGCCAAACTGAACCGGGCCATCTTCTCCCAGATTCTTCGCAACGCCGGCCATGAGGTGGTCACGGCCGACAACGGCAAGGAAGCCTGTCGGACGCTGTTTGGGGAAAAAAATAGCGGGCGGCCCTTCGATCTGATTCTCTTGGACATCGAGATGCCCGAGATGGATGGTCCGACCGCCGCCCGCACCATCCGCCGGCTGCTCTCGGCCAGCGTCGCCCCGCCGTGTCCACCGGGCATCCCCATCGTGGCCCTGACGTCCCATGACGCGGACGCGGAACGGCAACGCTGCCTGGAGGCCGGCATGGACGCCTGCCTGCACAAGGTTTTTGAACAGGGCGAATTATTGGAGGCGCTTTTGGGCGTCATGGGCAGTCGGGAGGACAAAGCCCGCCATTCGACCTGCCCGCGGCCGACAACAGGGGGCGGGGCGGGCCTGTTGCCGCTGTTGCGCTGCATGGCCGGACATCTGGCCGAAGGCAGCATCCGGGCCGATGAAGACATGGCCGTGGTCCGCGAGGCCTTTGTCGGCTGTGTTGCGCCGCCGGAAGTGGCTGAACTGGCCGAGGCCGTGGAGCGCTACGAATTTGCCCGCGCTCTGGGCATCCTCAGACGTCTGGCCCTGGCCCTGGGGCTTGACCTGGCGGCGGTCCCGGAAAAGCGGGGCGAAGCCTCCCCCGGAACCGCGGCCTTTTAGCGCTTGCGGCGCAGTTTGCCGCCGATATACAGGCCAATGACGATGGAAAAGACGACGACGAGCGTGACGATGGCCAGATTCGCTCCCATGAGTGCCTCCCTGTTCCGCCCGGGAGGGCGGGTCGGGCGAGCATAGCGGGGAAGTTCACCGGGCGCAAAAGGGAAAGCGCCATAACCGGCGACGGGCATCGCTGCCTGCCGCGTCCGGAGTACGCCCATGGGTACGGTCCTCTCGGGGCTGCGAAACCTTGCAGCCAGCTTCACCCGGCCCAAGACGCCGGCCAACCGCGACCAGTCGGCGGCGGTGTTCCGGGAAAAATACAACCGGTTCCAGTCGCTGCTCGAATCCAACACCGAACTGCTCAAGATCTGCTCGGAAATCGAGGGCATGCTCTCCGGCCGCGAGGTTTTCGGCATGGCCTTTATCCGGTCGCGCAGCAGCCGGGCCATTTTTCACGCCATCCGCATGATCAAAAGCTTCGAGGGGCTTTCGGGGCGACCCCAGCCCGTGCTGCTGGCCTTGGTCGAACGCCTGTCGGGCGAGATCAAGACCGTCCTTGAGGGCCGGGTCAATCCGCTGCGCGGCAAACTGGTGCTCGATCTGGCCGAGATCACTGGCGAAATGGTCGATCAGGTGGGCGGCAAATGCGCCAATCTCGGGGAGATCGCCAATCGGGCCGGCCTGCCGGTGCCGCCCGGGTTTTCCGTGACCACGGCCGCCTTTCGCGCCTTTTTCGAGGAAGCCGGGCTCTTTGAGACCATTGCCAGCATTCGCCTGGGCATCACCCCGGACGATCCGGGGTCCATGGCCGCCGCAGCCGAGGACATCCAGGCGGCCATCCTGCGCGCTCCCCTGCCCGAGGCCGTGGCCCGGGACATGGCTGCCGCCGCGACACGCCTGGAAGCCCGGCTTGGGCCGGGAATGCGGCTGGCCGTTCGCTCAAGCGCCATCGGCGAGGACGGCGAACTGTCCTTTGCCGGCCAGTACCTCACCATGCTCAATGTCGCCCCGGACCGGCTGGCCTCGTCGTATACGTTCGTCATCGCCAGCCTGTTTACGCCCCGGGCCATGTCCTACCGCCTGCTCAAGGGCATTCCCGACGACGACGTGGCCATGGCCGTGGCCTGTCTGGCCCAGATCCCCTCCCGGGCGGCCGGCGTCCTGTATACCCGCCTGCCCGAGGCCCCAAGCCGTCAGGAAGTGCTTATAAACGCCGTCTGGGGCCTTGGTCCCTACGCCGTTGACGGGGTCATCACCCCCGACACCTATCTGCTCGACCGCGAAAGCCTGGAGGCGACCTCGGTGGTCGTGGCGGACAAGCCCAGGATGCTGGTGGCCGCGGCTGCCGGGGGCCTCCTCGACGTGGAGGTTCCCGAGGCCGAGCGCACCGCCCCCTGCCTGACGGCCGGGCAGGCCCGGACCCTGGCCGGCTGGGGGCTGGCCCTGGAGCGCCATTTCGGCCGGCCCCAGGACATGGAGTGGGCCTTGGACGCGGCCGGCGAACTGATCATCCTGCAATCCCGGCAGCTGACCGCCCTGGCCGATGTGGCGGAAAACAGCGCCCCGCCCGTGCCCGGCTACGAGATCGTGGCCCAGGGCGGGCAGGCCGCGGCCAGCGGGGTGGCTTGCGGTCCGGTGTACCGGGCGGTGACCGAGGACGATCTGGACGGTTTTCCCGAGGGGGCCGTGCTGGTGGCCTCCCACAGCTCGCCCCAGTTCATGGTGGTCATGAAGCGGGCGGCGGCCATTGTCACCGACCACGGCAGCGTCACCGGGCACATGGCCTCGTTGTCGCGGGAATTTGGCGTGCCGACTCTTATTGGCCTGGAAGGGGCCACGAGCCTGTTGGCCCCGGGCGACATCGTCACCGTGGACGTCGGGGCCGGGCGCATCTATCGGGGCCGGGTGGAGCGTTTGCTCGCTGAGGCGGCCGAGCCTTCGGCCCTCATGGCCGGCACCCAGGTCCACGCCATCCTGGGCCAGGTGGCCCGGCGCATTGTGCCGCTGACCCTTTTAAATCCCAAGGCCCCGGAGTTTCGCCCGGAAAACTGCACGAGCCTGCACGACGTGACCCGGCTTCTCCACGAATGGTCCTACGGCTGCATGTTTGCCGTCAGCGACCTCGTCTCCGGCCAACAGGGCGGGACGTACGTGCTTTCCGCCACCACCGGGCTTGATCTGCACATCATCGATCTTGGCGGGGGCATCCGGGAGGAGGCGGCGGGGAGGGCGCGGGTGCGTCCGGCCGACATCGCTTCGCGCCCCTTTGCCGCCCTGCTGACGGGTCTGGTCCTGTCCGAGGAGGCCAAGGCCCTGCGGCCGGTCAACCTCGGCGGCTTCCTCTCGGTCATGTCCGAACAGCTCATTGCCCAGCCCAAAGCCGGGGCTGACCGGTTCGGCGAGAAATCCTACGCCATTATTTCGGACAAATACCTCAATTTCAGCTCCCGGGTGGGCTACCACTACGGCGTGCTGGACTGCTACTGCGGCCAGACCGTCAACAAGAACTACATCACCTTTTCCTTTTCCGGCGGCGCGGCCGACGACGTCAAACGCTCGCGTCGGGCCAGGGCCATCGGCCGCATCCTGGCCGAACTGGGCTTTAGCGTGGAGGCCGTCTCGGATCGGGTGTCCGGCCGGTTCCAGAAGTTTTCGCCCGAGGTCATTGCCGAAAAGCTCGGGCACATGGGGCGGCTTTTGCAATTCACCCGCCAGACCGACATGCTGATGGTCAGCGAGGAGAGCATCGAGACCATGGTGGCCTGCTTTCTCTCCGGCGCGCCGTGTTTCGATCCGGCCGCCGCCGCCAAGGCCCAGGCCCAGACCGCCGCTGCCGATAAATCCTAAGGGAGGTTTCATGCCACGGTTCGCCGCCAACCTGACCATGCTTTTTACCGAGCGCCCGTTTCCGGAGCGTTTTGCCGCGGCCCGGGCCGCCGGCTTTCATTTCGTCGAGTACCTGTTCCCCTATGCCTCCCCGGCCCGGGAGCTGCGCCGGCTTCTGGACGACAACGGCCTGACCCAGGTGCTTTTCAATCTCCCCTGCGGCGATTGGACGGCCGGCGACCGGGGCATTGCCGCCGATCCCGGGCGCGTGGCCGAATTTCGGGACGGGGTGCCCCTGGCTGTGGAGTACGCCAAGACCCTTGGCGTGACGCGGCTCAATTGTCTGGCCGGCAAGCTTGCCCATGGCGTCACCGAGGCCGAGGCCTTTGACGCCCTGGCTGAAAACGTGGCCTATGCCGCCGATATGCTGGCCGGCGAAGGCATCACCCTGGTCATTGAGGCCATCAACCGCTTCGACATCCCCGGTTTTGTCCTGTGCCGCACGAGCCAGGTCATGGCCCTTCTGGACGCGGTCGGCCGGCCAAACGCCGCCATGCAGTACGACGTCTACCATGCCCAGCGCCAGGAAGGGGAGCTGGCCGCGACGCTGGCCGCCAATCTGCCCCGCATCGGCCACATCCAGATCGCCGACAACCCCGGCCGCCACCAGCCCGGCACGGGCGAGATCCATTTTCCCTTTCTCTTTGCCGAACTCGACCGCCTGGGCTATGGCGGCTATATCGGCCTGGAATACGTGCCCACCCCGGACACCGAGGCCTCGCTTGCCTGGGTGGCGGCCATGGGGCAAACGCTCTGAGCCTCCGGCGGCCGGGGGGACGATCCCCCGGACCCCTGCAACGGGAGAAGCAAACAAGTGGTTTGCTCTTTCGTACAATGGCTTTGCAGCAGCTTCTCCCTGAATCAATGAGGAAAAAAGAATGAAAAAGATCGGATTTATCGGCCTTGGCATCATGGGCAAGCCCATGTGCCGCAATTTGCTTGCGGCTGGCTACGAATTGACCGTCTTTAGCCGCACCAAGGCCAATGTCGAGGCCGTCGTCAGCCACGGGGCCGTCTACGCCCCGTCGCCGGCCGCCGTGGCCGAGGCCAGCGAGCTGGTCATCACCATGGTCCCGGATTCGCCCCAGGTCCGCGAAGTGCTCCTGGACGAGGGCGGCGTCGTCCACGGCGCGCATCCGGGCCTTTACGTCGTGGACATGAGTTCCATCGCTCCCCTGGCCAGCCGGGAGATGGCCGCAGCTCTGGCCGAAAAGGGCGTGCGGTTTCTCGATGCCCCGGTCAGCGGCGGCGAACCCAAGGCCATTGACGGCACGCTCACCGTCATGGTCGGCGGCGACGCAGCCGATTTCGAGGCGGTTGCCCCGGTGCTTTCGGCCATGTCCGCTGCCGTCACCCGGGTTGGCGAGGTCGGGGCCGGCAACGTGGCCAAGCTCGCCAACCAGATCGTGGTGGCCCTTAATATCGCGGCCATGTCCGAAGCCTTTGTCCTGGCCGCCAAGGCCGGGGTGGAGCCGGATCTGGTCTATCAGGCCATCCGGGGCGGGCTGGCCGGCAGCACGGTGCTCGACGCCAAGGCTCCGCTGGTCATGGACCGCAAGTTCGATCCCGGCTTTCGCATCAAGCTCCACGCCAAGGATCTGGCCAACGTGATGCAGACGGCCCATGAGTTGCATGTCCCCCTGCCGCTGACCGCCTCGGTCATGGAAGTCATGCAGGCCATGCTGGCCGATGGCTGCGGCGAGGACGACCATGGCAGCATCATTCGCTATTTTGAAAAGCTGGCCAAGGTCACGGTCGAACGATAATTCGGCGTTGTGACGACAATTCGACACTATGACGCCCCTGTCTACAGGCGCGAAAGACAGGGGCGGGAACCGGTGTTCTCGGATGCCGCAAGGAGGCAGGAATGCGCAGTCGGAAACTGGCCTTTATCCTGACCCTGGCCCTGTGCCTGGGTACGGCCTGGGCCATTGCCGCCAAGGTCATGAGCGTATCGGTGCGCGACGGACAGGTCCGCGCCACCCCGTCGTTTGTGGGCAAGATCGTGGGCAAGGCCGGCTATGGCCAGTCCGTGGATGTTTTGGAAGAGCAGGGCGACTGGTCCAAGGTGACATTGTCCGGCGGTGTGGCCGGCTGGATGCACAAGACCGCCCTTTCCACGGAAAAACTGGCCCTGGCCGGCGGGCAGGCCGCTCCCGGCAGCGTGTCGGGCAAGGAAATGGCCCTGGCCGGCAAAGGCTTTTCCGCCGAAGTCGAGGCCGATTACAAGCGCAGCCACGGCGGCAATTTCGCCGCTGTCGACGCCATGGAGCGGGCGCACTACGACGCTGCCGCCCTGCTGGCCTTTTTGAGCCAGGGCGACGTCAAACCCCAGGGAGGCGCACAGTGAAATCGCGTTCCCTGATTGTCTGCGTCGTTCTGGGTCTGGCCGTCCTGGCTCTGGCCGGCTGTCGCAATCCCGAGGCGCTCTCCCAGGCGCTCGGTTCCTTTGGCGTCAACGTCGGCGGCGCGCCCGTGGGCGACTACGCCGCCTCGGCCGTCAAAGGGGTTACGGCCGTGGCCCACGCGGCCGAAGACTTCAACCCGCAGCAGGAATACTTCATCGGCCGGGCCGTCGGCGCGACCCTCCTGACCAAATACCATCCCCTGGCCAATGCCGCGGCCAACGCCTACGTCAACGAGGTGGGGCAAGCCCTGGCCATGTTCTCGGACATGCCCCAGACCTACGGCGGCTACCACTTCCTCATCCTCGATTCGGCCGAGATCAACGCCTTTGCCGCGCCCGGCGGACTCGTCTTCATCACCCGCGGCATGGTGCGCTGTTGCTCGGGTGAAAACGCCCTGGCCGCCGTCCTGGCCCACGAGATCGCCCACGTCCAGAACAAGGACGCGCTGCGGGCCATCAAACGCGCCCGCACCACCGAAGCCCTGGGCATCATCGGCGGCGAGGCGGTCAAACACGTCGGCGGCGGACAACTGTCCCAGCTAAGCAGCCTTTTTGCCGACTCCATCGGCGACATCATGACCACCATGGTCAATAACGGCTACTCCCGCAGCCTGGAATACCAGGCGGACAAGACCGCCGTGACCATCCTGACCCGCACCGGCTACAATCCCTCCGGTCTGCCGGACATGTTGGCCGAAATGCAAAAACGCCTGACCCCGGGCGGCGCGGACTTCGCCAAGACCCATCCCGCCCCCGGCGACCGCATCAGTGAACTGGCCAAGCTCGCCCGGGTGGCCGAGGTCAACGAACCAGCGGTCCGGGCCGCCCGCTTCAAGGCCGCCCTGGGCAATATCTAACCCGGCCCCGATCCTTTCCCGTGCCGGGGGCCGTATCCGGTCCCCGGCAATACCCAGCCGGATACGAACACCCATGAGCCAGCCAACCACTGCCGCCGCAACCCCGGCCGCGCCGCCCGTCGCCCACCGCGACGTCTTTCAAAAGCGCCTGCGCCACGGCCTGACCGCCGGACTGGTCGGACTGGCCGCCGCTTGGCTGCTTTCGCTGACCGGCCTCACCGACGCCTTCGAGGCCCGCAGTTTCGACTGGCGCGCCCGTCTGCTCGCTCCCAAAACGTCTGCCACGGACGCGGTGCGTCTCATTCTTCTCGATCAGGCCAGTCTGGATTGGGGCGCCAAGGAAAACGGCCTGTCCTGGCCCTGGCCCCGGGAAGTCTACGGCATCATCCTGGACTTTTGCCGTCGGGGAGGGGCTGCCGGCGTGGCTTTTGACGTGCTCTACACCGAACCGTCGGTCTACGGCGTGACCGACGACGCTGCCCTGGCCGATGCCGGCAAACGTCTGGACAAGCTGGCTTTGGCCGTCTTTTTAGGCCGCGAATCCGGCAAAGACACCCATTGGCCCACCGATCTGCCGGCGTCGTCCCTGACCGTGGCCGGCCTCAATTCCTGGCTGGCCAGTTTGCCCCCGGACGTAGCCCCGGTCTATCCCAAGGCCGCCTTCCCGGTGCCGGACGTGGCCAGTGGAGCCAGGGTTCTCGGCAACGTCAGCCAGAAATCCGATCCTGACGGCGTCTACCGCCGACTGTCGTTGTTCGGCGTCTTTGACGGACGGCCCGTGCCGGCGTTGCCCCTGGCCGCCTTTTTGTTGAAAAATCCAGACGCCCCCCTGGCCGTCTCAACAGACGCCTTCCATCTGGGCAACGCGGCGATTCCGCTTGATCCCTGGGGCCGGGTCATCCCGCGTTGGCGCACGGCCGAAGCTTTTCCGGCCGTGTCCGCCGCTGCCGTCATTCAAAGCGAATTGGCCCTGCGCGACGGCGGCGCGCCAACCCTCGATCCTGAAATTTTTCGCGACCGCTACGTGCTGTTCGGCTTCTCTGCCCCGGGCCTCCTTGATCTGCGGCCATCCCCGGTGGACGGCGATTCCTCGGGCGTCGAAATTCACGCCCAGGTGCTGGAAAGCCTGCTCTCCGGCGACTTCCTGCACGACGCCCCGCCTCTGGTCGATTGGCTGTTGACTGCCGTGCTGTCCCTGGTCGCCGGGCTGGCCGTGTCCCTGGCCACCGGGGCCGTGGCCGGCGCGGCCTGCGTCGTCCTGCTCGTGCCGCTGCCGGGCCTGATCGCCCTGGCCGCCTATGCGCTGGGTTCCTGGCAGCCGCTGGCCCTGCCGGAGACGGCCGTGGCCGCCTCCCTGGCCACGGCCGTGCTCATCGGCTATGCCACCGAAGGCCGCCAGAAGCGCTTCATCAAGACCGCTTTCCGCCAATATTTAAGCCCCGCCGTCATCGAACAGCTCATTGCCCACCCCGAGCGCATGAGCCTTGGCGGCGAACTGCGCGAACTCACCATCTTTTTTTCCGATCTCCAGGGCTTCACCAGCATCTCCGAAGGCCTGGGACCGCAGGAGTTGACCGCTTTTCTCAACACCTACCTGACGGCCATGACCGACATCATCCTGGAAGAGGGCGGCACGGTGGACAAATACGAGGGCGACGCCATCATCGCCTTCTGGAACGCCCCCCTGGACCAGCCCGACCACGCCGCCCGGGCGGTGCGCACCGCCTTGCGCTGCCAGCAGAAGCTGGCGGAAATGCGTCCCCTTTTCGACCCCATCGTCCACCGCGAGGTCATTATGCGCGTGGGCCTCAACACCGGTGCGGCCGTCGTTGGCAACATGGGGTCCAATTCCCGTTTCGACTACACCATGCTCGGCGATGCCGTGAACCTGGCTTCGCGCCTGGAAGGCATCAACAAACAATTCGGCACCCGGACCATGATTTCCCAGGCCACCCGCGAGGCCATGGGCGAGACCATCGCCGCCCGCACCCTGGCCCGGGTGGCCGTGGTCGGCCGGGCCGAACCCGTGGTCGTTTCCGAACCCATGTGGCCCAAGCAGGCTGCCGAGCGCGCCGAAACCTTTGCCGTCTACGCCAGGGGCCTTGACGCCTTCACCCAAGGCGATTTTGCCGCCGCCCTGGAACAGTTCTCCCAAATCGCCGACAGTGACCCGGCTGCCGCCTCCTACGTCGGCCGGTGCCGCGAACATCTGGCCGTGGCGCCCGAAAAGTGGATAGGCGTGTGCGTCATGGCCTCGAAGTAGTTTTTTCTTCTGTCCCCTTTCGGGCGCAAAAAAGCCCCCCGGTCTCCCGGAGGGCGTAAACAGCGAAAGGATGGCGCGGGCTCAGCAATCGTCCGGGCGCTTGGGTTTGTCAGGCGGCAGCGTGAGCGCATAGAGGTAGAGGGCGACACAGATCAGGCCGGCGATCCAGATCACGGTATTGGCGCTCATTGCTCCATCCTCTTCGTCAGATGCAAACTCGTGGCAATGGCCACGGCGCTAAAAAACATTGCCGCCCAAGAGCCCTGGAAAAAGGCCCCGACCAGGAACCCAACGGACATCTTCTCCAGGAAGTCGGCAATCCGTTTCTGCAAACCCTTCAGTTGTCCACTCCGGGGCTGAAGTCAACCCGTGCTCGCAACGAAGTTTCCGTGCTAACCCGCTTGTCTGCCTCCCCTGTCGAGGGGGTCGGGGCAGCGCCCCGATTCGCCTAAAACATGTAGCGCAGATAATAGCCGCAGGTCGGATAGGCCCAGATCGCTTCCCGAAGCGCCTTGGCCGGCAAGCCCTGGCGCATGGCCAGGGCCACGACGTTTATGATCTCCTCGGCGGCGTGGCCGAGGATGTGCGCGCCAAGGATGCGGTCGTCGTCGGGGGAAACCAGGGTCTTGGAATAGCCCGGGTGTTCGCCCAGGCGTTGCCAGGGGAAGGCGTTGGCGAGGTCGTATTCCTTTTTGACGTAGGCGATGCCTTGTGTCTGGCACTCGGACTCGGTCAGCCCGGCCATGGCCAGGGGCGGTTGGGTGAAAAGGACGCTTGGCGTGCCGACGCGGTTGATGGGCGTGGTGTTGCCGGAGAGCATGTTTTCGGCGGCAACGCGGCTTTCCAGGTCGGCGGTCGGGGTCAGCGCATAGGGCGCATCCAGGCAGTCCCCGGCCGCGTAGACGTTGGGATTGGTGGCGCTTTGCAGGTACTCGTTGACGCGGATGCCGGCCGGGCCGGCGGCGACATTGGCCAGATCGAGGGCAAGGCCCCTTGTTTGCGGCGGCCGTCCGGCAGCGTTGACGACCATGTCGGCGGCAATGTCGTGGCCGGGGACGCTGAGGCACAGGCCGTGGGGCTCCTTGTCGATGCGCGCCACCGGAGCGTTGACATGGACCGCGATGCCCATGGCCCGGGTGGCCGCAACAAGTCGGGAGACTGCGTCGGCGTCAAAGCGGCGAAGCGCCCTGTCGCCGTGGGTGAGGATGGTGGCGCGCGCGCCGCAGACATGGGCCAGATGGGCCAGTTCGAAGGCGATAAAACCACCGCCGACAAAGACGATGCGGGCGGGGAGCTTTGTCAGGGCCAAAAACTCGTCGCTTGTGCCGAGGTGCTCGGCCCCGGGGAAGTCGAAACGCTGGTGGGTTGCGCCCACGGCAATGAGAATTTTTTTGGCGGCAATGTCCGTGTTGCCGGCGCGCAACGTGTTGGGGCCGGTAAAGGCGGCCCGGGCGTGGATCACCTCGATGTCGGCCTTGCGGTAGTCTTCGGCCAGCCACGGGGCCACGGGTTCGGTGAAGGTCCGGGTGAAGGCCGCCATGGCCGGCCAATCGGGCTGCGGCTCGCCGGTTATGCCCTTGCCGGCCAGATGGCGGGCCATGACCACAGCCTCGGCCGGTCCCATGAGCACCTTTTTGGGATTGCAGCCGGTGTGGGGGCACACGCCGCCCAGCAAGCCTGATTCAAGGATGGCCACGGACCAGCCGGCTTGGCGGCAACGCCGGGCGGCCGGACCACAGGCCGGGCCGCCGCCGATGATGGCCAGATCGTAGGAGTGCGTCGTCATATGTTCCCTCGGATGTCGGCCGGGAGCGCGCCGACAGTTTGGCTTTCGAGCGTTTTCCGTTATCATCATTTTGCCGTCCGCCATAGGGGCGCGGCAAGTATTTGGGAAAAACGGAGGGACCTATGCGGCATCGGGGCGAGTATGATCTGCTGGTCATGGGCGGCGGCGCGGCCGGGCTGACGGTGGTGGCCGGCGCGGCCCGCCTCGGGGTGCGCGTGCTTCTGGTCGAGTCTGAACAGGCCCTTGGCGGCGACTGCCTGCATTTTGGCTGCGTGCCGAGCAAGACGCTGATCGAGACGGCCCGGGTGCGCCATCTGGCCGGCCGGGCCACCGAATACGGCTTGCCGGCCATCGAACCCGGGCCGGTTGATTTCGCGGCCGTCCGCCGGCGCATCCAAGGGGTCATTGCCGGCATCCAGGAACATGATTCGCCGGACCGCTTTCGCCGGCTCGGGGCCGAGGTCCATTTCGGCCAGGCCCGGTTTGTCGATGACCACACCCTGGAGCTCGACGGCCGGCGCATCACGGCCGACCGCATCGTCATCGCCACCGGATCGCGGGCGGCCGTGCCGGATATCCCGGGACTGGCCGAGGCCGGCTACCTGACCAACCGCGAACTGTTTTCGTTGGAAAAACTGCCCCGGTCGCTGGTGATCCTCGGCGGCGGGGCCATTGCCGCTGAAATGGGGCAGGCCTTTGCCCGCCTGGGCAGCCGGGTGACCGTGGTGCAGCGAAGCGCCCAGTTGCTGTCGCGCGAGGACGCCGATCTGGCTGCGGTTGTGGCGGCCGGCCTGACGGCGGACGGCGTGGAGGTGCGCCTGGGGTCGGTGGTGGAATCGGTGGCCGGACCGGATGCGGCCGGGCTGCGCACGGTGACCGTCATCCACGAGGGCGAGCGCCGGGAAATTGCGGCCGAGGCCATCCTCGTAGCCATGGGCCGCACCCCCAACCTCGACGGACTGAATCTTGACGCGGCCGGGATTGCCTATACAGAGAAGGGGCTTGTGTTGGATGACCGGCTGCGTGCCTCCGTCCCCCACATTTTCGGGGCCGGGGACGTGACCGGCGGGCACCAGTTCACCCATGCCGCCGGTTACGAGGGCGGGGTGGTGGTGGCCGGGGCGGTCTTTCGGCTGCCGCGCCGGGTTGATTACACGTTTATGCCGCGCTGTTCCTTTACCGACCCGGCCCTGGCCGCGGCCGGACTGACCGAGGCCCAGGCCAAGGCGGCCGGCATCCCCCACACGGTCATTGTCGAACCGTTTTCCGGCAACGACCGGGCCAGGGCGGCCGGCGAGACCGCCGGGCTGGTCAAGCTGGTTCTCGGCAAACGCGGCCGGCTCCTTGGCGTCGGCATTGCCGGGAGCGGGGCCGGGGAACTGCTGGCCCAATGGCTGACCGCCCGGGCCGGCAAGGTGGGCCTGTCCACCCTGGCCGGCACGGTGCTGCCCTATCCGACCCTGGGCGAGACCGGCAAACGGGCGGCCGGCCGGACGCTGGAAACGAAACTTTTCTCGCCGCTCGTGCGACGGGTATTGCGGCTGGTGTTCGGCTATCGCGGGTAGGGGGAGCGTGGGGGCAGGAGAGAAGACGGAAGATGCCTCCGGCGGCCGGGGGGATGATCCCCCCGGGCCCCTGCAATTGGAGAAGTTTGTAAAGGGGTTTGGGGGCTGACTGGGCAGCCGGTCGGTTGTGGACCGGGACGAACAGTCGTTTGTGAGGGAAGACGGGAAGAGACCCCCGGACCCGGCGGCGGGGAATGTTGTAACGAGGATGGATAGAGACTGATGGCGGGATGTGGCAAGCCGGTGCTGGTGATGGTGCTCAAGGGGTATCCGAGGATCTCCGAGACGTTTATTTCCAACGAAATTTTGTTGCTGGAGAGCCTTGGCTTCACGGTGCGTATCGTGTCCATGCGAAAGCCCCGGGAAGACTTCAGCCATGCCTCGGTCGGGCGTATCCGGGCCGAGGTGGTCTATCTGCCGGAAGCGATTTTGCCGGCCCTGCCCCGGTTGGCGGCTGCAGCGGTGCGAACCCTGGCGGCCCATCCCCGGGGCTGGCTGCGGGCGGCCGGGCTTATGCTGCGCCATTTCATCCAGTCGCCCAAATCGGCCACGGTCAAGCATCTGCTCCAGGCCGGACTGTTGTGCCAGGAGGCCCTGCGCCCCGGCGAATCGCCGCACCTGCACGCCCACTTCGCCCATTCGCCGACCTCTGTCGCCATGTATGCCGGGTTGATGTGCGGCGCGCCGGTCAGCTTCACCGGCCACGCCAAGGACGTCTGGACCCAGGATCCGGTCCGGCTGGCCGAAAAGATCGGCCGGGCCGCCTTTGTGGTCACCTGCACCATGGCCAACGTCGCCTATCTCAAAAAGCTCTCGCCAAACGGCACGCCGGTCTTTGGCGTCTACCACGGCATCGACCTGTCGCTCTTTGCCGGCGGCGGGGCGCGTCCGGCTAACGGCCCGCCCTACCGGCTGCTCACCGTGGCCCGGCTGACGGCCAAAAAGGGCCTGGATACCGTCCTCGACGCCCTGGCGGTGCTGGCCGGGCAGGGGATTGATTTCACCTACGACCTGGTGGGCGCGGGCGAGGACCGGGAGGCTCTGGCCCGGCAGGCGGCCCGGCTGGGCCTGGCCGGCCGGGTGCGGTTTCATGGGGCGCTGCCCCATGAGCAGGTGCTGGAACTCTACCGGGCTGCCCACGCCTTTGTCCTTGGCTGCCGGGTGCTGCCAAACGGCGACCGCGACGGCGTGCCCAACGTGGTGGTGGAGGCCATGGCCATGGGCGTGCCGGTGGCGGCAACCGACGTCTCGGCCCTGCCGGAACTGGCCCGCCATGAAGAAACGGCCCTGACCTGTCCCCCGGGCGACGCCAAGGCCCTGGCCGCCAATGTCGCCCGGTTGCTGACCGACTTCGGGCTTCGAGATCGGCTGACCGGGGCGGCCAGGGAAGTGGTTGCCGCCGAGTTCGACAATGCAGCCAACACCCGCCGTCTGGCCGCCATTTTCGCCGAATACGCCGGCTCCACGCCCGGGGCCTTCGCTGCCGGGCGGGTCTTGTGAACGTCGCTCTCTACGCGCCGTTTAAGCCCCTTGATCACCCCGATCCGTCCGGGGACCGTACCATCGGCCGGGAACTGGCCTCGGCCCTGGCCGGACAGGGGTTGGACCTGACAGTGCCCAGCCGTTTTCGGTCGCGCTGGTTCTCTGCCCGGCCAAGGCTGTGGCTGGAGGCGCTTTCCGCCCGGCGACAGGCCCTGGAAAGAGCCTCCAAGGCCGGGGCGCAGGCGTTTCTCACCTACCACGCCTACTACAAATCCCCGGACGTTATCGGCCCCTACGTGGCTCGGGAGCTTGGCATTCCCTATGTGATCTTCCAGGGCGTCTATTCCACCAAACAGCGCCGCTGTCTGAAAACCCGCCTGGGCTACGAGCTAAACCGCCGTTCGCTGCTGGCGGCTAACCTGGTTTTTTCCAACCGCCGTCTGGATGTGGAAAATCTGCGCCGTCTGCTGCCGCCGGAGAAAATCGCTTACGTGCGCCCCGGCATCGATCCCGGGGCCTTTGCCTTTGACGGTGAGGCCAGGCGGAGCTTTCGCCAGGAGTGGGGCGTGTCCGGCCGCCCGGTCATTGTCACGGCCGCCATGTTTCGAAACGACGTGAAGACCCAAAGTCTGACCTATCTTATTGCCCGGCTGGGTGAGCTGGCCCGGTCGGGGCTGGACTTTTTTTGGGTTGTCGCCGGGGACGGCGAGATGCGCGACAGGCTTGTCGCCCTGGCCGGCCAGGAGTTGCCGGGGCGGCACCTGTTTTTGGGGTGCGTTCCCCGCGAGCGGCTGGGGGCGGTCCTAAGCGCCGGGGATGTGTTCGCCTTTCCGGGCATTGGCGAGTCGCTCGGCATGGTCTATCTCGAAGCCCAGGCCGCCGGACTGCCGGTGGTGGCCCTGGCCAATGGCGGCGTGCCCGAGGTGGTGGCGGCCGGCTGCACCGGGCTGCTCACCCCGCCCGGGGACAATGCGGCCTATTGCCAGGCCCTGGCCGCCCTGGTCATGGATCGGGAACGGCGTCTGGCCATGGGCGAGGCGGCCCGAACGTCTGTCCGCGACAGGCATGACCGCAACCGCAACTACGGGATCGTGGCCGGGGTGTTGCGGCGGCTGGCCGGGAAGGGCTGAAAATGGCACTGGCCCAAGCGGCCGGTCTCGTGGTAAAATTTTGACCTCTCAAAAATTATCGGCAGTCACGGAAGATGCCGAGGCATAGCCGACGTCGCGAACGTGGCGGCGGGCCGGTTGAGGATGGAGCCGTCATGGCCAAGTTGCACGAAACGCCACTGCGCGACTTGCCCCCGGCGTCGCCCCTGACGCTTGGACTGTGGACCACTGCCGCCCAGGCTGCCCGGACCCTGCTCGGGGCCGGGGTGGGCGAGGCCCTGGTTCTTGACGGCGGCCGTCCCCTGGGTGTGGTCACCACCCGCGGGCTGGCCCGGGTGCTGTGCCAGGATGCCGTCCAGGCGTCGCATCTGGCCGTGCGCGACGTCATGGACCCGGTGGCCGTCTCCCCGGAAAGCGATTACCTGCCCGCCGCCCTGCGCCATCTGCTGGCCGCGCCGTCGCGGCGTCTGGCCGTGGTGGACGCCACCGGCCGGGCCCTTGGCATGCTGGCTCCGTTTCATGTGGCCCGGCTGTGCGGGTCCCTGGACGAATTGGCAGATCGCAGCGTGGCCAGCGCCATGGCCCGGGCCGTGGTCACCGGGGCTGTTGGCGAGAAGCTGTCCTGCGTCCTTGGCCGTATGGTGCGCATGGGCGTTGGCGGCGTGGTGGTCACCGAGAACGACAAGCCCCGCGGCATGTTCACGGCCCGCGACGCCGTGCGTCTGCTGGCCGGCGGCACGGATATCAGGGATGTGCCGGTGGAAGCCGTCATGCGCGCGCCGGTGGCCGTCATTTCGCCCCAGTTGCCCCTGGCCGAAGGGCTGGCCGGCATGGATGGGGCCGGAGCAGGGCGGCTGGCCGTCACCGATCCGGCCGGCTATCTGCTGGGTCTGCTTACCTGGACCGACGTGGCCGCTGCCCTGGCCCATATTCTGGCCGACGCCGAATCCCTGCGTCTTCGCGAACAGGCCGAACGCTTCCGCGACCTCTACGACAACGCCTCCCAGGGCCTGTTTCGGCTCGATGTTCAGGGCCGGATGGTGGCGGCCAACAGTTCCCTGGCCCGGCTTTTCGGCTACCGCGACGTGGCCGACTGTCTGCGCCAGTCCCGGCAGGCCGCCCATCCGCTGCGCCTGGACGTGCCTGAGCGCCGCAATCTGCTGGTGCGCGCCCTGTCCCAGCCCGAGCCCGTGGCCTTCGAGACCCGGACGATTCGCCGCGACGGCGACTCCAGGCGCGTCTACTGCGTCATGCGGACCGTGCGCGACAGCCTGGGATCGCCGCTGTTGCTGGAGGGTTCCTGCGCCGATTTTCCGGTGGGCGTGCCCCCGGAGTCCATGCTGGCCGCCGAGTCCGGCTACCGCTCCATCGTCGAGCACCAGACCGAGCTCATCTGCCGTTTCGATCCGGCCTGCCGGCTGACTTTTGTCAACGCCGCCTTTGCCCGCTACTGGGGCAAGACGCCGGAGGCCTGCATCGAGGAAAATTTCCAGCCGGCCATTCACGACGAGGAGGCGGCCGTCGTGTCCCGGCGCATTGCCTCGCTGTGCCCCCATCGTCCCACCACCGGCTTTGAGCACCGGGTGCTGCGCCCCGACGGCCGGGTGCGCTGGCAGCGCTGGACCCACCGGGCCATTTTTGACGCCGAAGGGGAGCTGGTCGAATATCAGGCGGTCGGCCGGGACATCACCTCGCGCAAGCTGGCCCAGATGCGGTTGCGCCAGCAGCACACCATTTCCCGGGCCATGCTCGAAGCCCTGCCGCTGCCGGTGTATTACAAGGACACCTCGGGACGTTACAACGGCTGCAACCAGGCTTTCGAGCGGCTGCTCGGCATCCCGCGCGGACAGCTTATCGGCGGTTCGCTTGACGGGCTGGTGCGGCAGCATGCCTTTGCCGCCGAGTGCGGGCAAAGTGACGCCGTGCTGCTGGCCAAGGGCGGCGTCCAGGTTGTTGAAACCGCCCTGCCGGGTCCGGTCGGTCTGCGGGAACTTGATATCCACAAAACCCTCGTCATCGAAAATGAGGGGGGAGACGCAGTTGTCCGGGGCATTGTGGGGGTGGTCCTGGATGTCACCGAACAGCGGCGGGCCGTCGCGGCAGCCAGGGAGGGGATTGTCGCCCTGGAAGCGGCCGTGGCCTGCGGCGCGGCCGAAGTCGAGGCGCTTGGCCGCCAGTTGGCTGCCCAGACCGCCGAATCCGGGCAGCTGGCGGCCACCCTGCGGGATCGGGACAATTTTCTTGAGGCAGTGTTGGCCGGCATCCAGGACGGGGTGTGCGTGCTGTCCCCGGACATGACGGTGCTCTCGGCCAACCGGATGTTGCGCGGCATGTACCCGGGCCGGGGCGAACTGGTGGGGCAACGCTGCCACGACGTTTTCCACGGCCTTTCCGCCCCGTGTCAGGATTGTCCGTCGCTGCGGGCCATGGCCACCCGCAAGCTGGCCATCAATGTGGTGCCCAAGGGTGACCCGACGGACACGGCCGGCTGGGTGGAACTTTTCTGCTATCCGCTGCTTGATGCCGCCGGGGCCGTGACCGCTGTGGTCGAGATCGTGCGCGACGTGACGGCCGGGAAAAAACTTGAAGCCGAACTGGCTGCCGCCCTGGAGCGGGCCGAAGCGGCCAGCCAGGCCAAGGGCGCATTTTTGGCCAACATGAGCCATGAAATCAGAACGCCGCTCAACGCCGTGCTCGGCTATGTCCAGCTCATGCTGCGCGACCGCCTCGAACCCAGCCAGCGCCAGCGTCTGGCCGTGGTGGAGGAGTCGGCCTCCACGCTGCTCTCGATTATAAACGACATCCTCGACTACTCGAAAATCGAAGCCGGACGCCTGGAGATCAAGGCCGAATCCTTTGACCTGCCCCGCTGCCTGGATGCCGTCGTCAAGGAACAGGAAGTGCTGGCCCGGGACAAGGGCCTGGCCCTTGCCTTGGAGTTGGGGCCGGACCTGCCCGGCACGGTGCGCGGCGACGGGTTGCGCCTACGTCAGATCCTGCGCAACCTCGTCAACAATGCCGTCAAATACACCGAACGCGGCAGCGTGGTCCTGCGGGCCAGCCTGCTGGAGCGCAGTCAGTCGCCGGGCAGCCTGGGACAGCGGGTGGGATTGCGTTTTGCCGTGGTGGACACCGGCGTCGGCATCCCGGGCGACCAGCTGGCCAGTATTTTCGACAGCTTCACCCAGGTCGACGGCGGCCTGACCAAGCGTCAGGCCGGCACGGGCCTGGGACTGGCCATCTGCCGGCGGCTGGCCGGACTCCTCGGCGGCGGCGTGTTCGTGGACAGCACCCCGGGCAAGGGCAGCGTCTTCTGGCTGGAATGTCCCTTTGAAGTGCTGCCGGCGGCGGGCGGGCGGGTCGGGTTCGATCCGTTTGCCGCAGTTCGGCGCGAGATGCCGCCAAGCCTGCGCATCCTTCTGGTCGAGGACAACCGGGTCAACCGCATCTTTGCCTCCGATCTGCTGGAAAGCCGGGGCCATGAAGTGGTCCTGGCGGAAAACGGCCGGGTGGCCCTGGACTATCTGGCCGCCCACGCCGTGGATGTGGTGCTCATGGACATCCAGATGCCGGTCATGGACGGGCTGGCCGCCACCCGGGCCATCCGGGCCGGCCACATGGACATCGATCCGGGACTGCCGGTGGTGGGACTTTCGGCCTATGCCATGGATCAGGAGCGCGAGCGTTTCCTGGCCGCGGGTTTTGACGACTACATCATAAAGCCCATTGACGTGGAGATCTTTTTCTCGGTGGTGGCCAAGGTGCTGGCCCGGCGCGGCCGGGCTCCTGTCGGGGGCAATCCCTGCGATCTGGCCCGGTTGGGCGGGATCATCGACACCGATGCCCTGGTGGCCCAGTATCGGGGCAAGGCCGGACTCCTGTCCCGGGTGGGCCGGGAGTTCGTCTCCTCGGTGCCGGAGCAGCTTTCCGCCCTGGGCGGGGCCATGCAGGCGGGCGATCTGGTCGCCTGCGAGCGCGTGGCCCATACGCTCAAGGGCAATGCGGCCATGTTCGGGGCCGGAACCATGCGGGATTTGGCGGCCGAGGCCGAGCAGGCCGCAGCCTCGGGCGATGTGGCCCGGGTCAAGGCCCTGGCCCCGGCCCTGACCGACGCCTGCCAGGCCGTGGCCACGGGGTTGGACGAATTTCTTTGTCGGTTGGACCCGGAAGCTCGCGGTGTCCGACCGGACCGGTGATCTTGCTACAAGGATGACAGGCCATGTCGCGCTGTGTTTTTCATTTTATGCGCCACGCCCCGACGTTGTGGAATCTGGAAAAACGGATCCAGGGCCAATGGGACAGCGAGCTGGCTCCGGCCGGGATCGCGTTTTGCGAAGCCCAGGCTCCCCGGATGCTCGGGCTGTCGCTGGCCCGTATCCTGGCCAGTGACCTCGGCCGGGCCAAGTCCACCGCCGGCATACTAAACCGCGTCCTGCGTCTGCCCGTGACCCTCGACCGCCGGCTTCGCGAGCAGCACTACGGAGCCTGGACCGGCAAGTACTGGCGCGACATCCCCCCCCAGGAGCTGGCCGAGGCCGAGGCGTCCGGCTGGCATTTCCAGCCCCCCGGCGGCGAATCCCGGGCCGATGTGCGCTCCCGGGCCGAGCACGCGCTCCTCGACGCCGCCCGGGCCAACGGCGGCAAAAATGTGCTGGTCGTCACCCACCAGGGCGTCATCAAGGCCATCCTCTACCATCTCCTTGGCCGGGCCTATATGCCGGACGAACCGCCGGCCTTTGATCTCGGGCGCATCCAGCAGGTGGTGTGCGAAGGCGGCGTCTTGTCTTTGGGCCAGCTCGACATGGAACTGCCTGGGTCGTGAAGGTCGCGGTCTACTGCCAGCATGTGCTGGGCATGGGGCACCTGTTTCGTACCCTGGAAATCGTGGCGGCCCTGGCCGGGCACGAGTGTCTGCTCATCCTTGGCGGCCCGGACACCCCGGCTTCCCTGCCGGACGGCGTCAGGCTGGTGCGCCTGCCTCCCCTGGCCATGGATGCCGAGTTCCAGGCCCTGACCCTGGCCGGGCCGGCTCTTGAGACGGCCAAGGCCGGGCGCAGCGCCCGTCTCCTGGCGGCCTTGACCGCCTTTTCCCCGGATGTCTTTTTCGTCGAGCTCTATCCCTTTGGCCGCAAGGCCTTTGAGTTCGAGCTGCTGCCGGCCCTGGCCGCCGCCCGGGAGGGCCGGTTCGGGCGCTGCTGTTGTGTCTGCGGCGTGCGCGATATTCTGGTCGAAAAAAAGGACCAGCCGGCCTACGAAGCCCGGGTGTTGGACCGGCTGGGCCGGTTTTTCGATGCCGTCTGCGTCCATGCCGATCCCACGCTCTTCCCGTTGTCCGCCACCTTTGCCCGGGCCGCCGAGATCCCGGTGCCGGTCATCCACACCGGCTACGTCGCGCCGGCTCCGGCCGTTGTCCGGTCGCGGCCGGCGGTTCGCCGGGAGCTTGGCGTGGCTGACGGGAAGTCCCTGATCGTTGCCTCGGCCGGCGGCGGCAAGGTGGGGAGCGACGTGCTGGCCGCCGTCCTGGCCGCCTGCCGGCAGCATCCTCGGTTGTCGGAAGCGGCGGTGCGGGTCTTTTCCGGGCCCTTTTGCGACGAAGCGGCCTATGCCGGTCTGGCGGCGGCGGCCGGGCGCCTCCCCGACGCCTGGGTGGCCCGGTTCACGCAGGGGTTTGCCGACGTGCTGCGGGCGGCCGACCTGTCGGTCAGTCTGGCCGGGTACAATACCGTCATGGGGCTGCTGGCCGCCGGCTGCCGGGGGCTGGCGGCCCCGTTTGACCAGAACCGGGAGCAGCGCCTTCGGGCCGAGCGCTTGGCCGGGCTGGGGCTGCTTGGCCTGCTTGATCCGGCCGATCTGGCCCCGCTGGTCCTGGCTTCGCGTATGGTCGCCGCCCTGGCCGGGCCGCCCCCGCCGCCAGGGGCCATCGACCTGGACGGCGCACAGGCCACGGCCCGGTTTCTGGAGAGCCTTGCGGCTGGCTGACGTCGCGGTAGAGTAGAGTAGAGTAGAGTAGAGTAGAGTAGAGAAGAAAAGAGAAGAGGAAGAGTGCCTCCGGCGGCCAAAGGGCAGTGCCCTTTGGAAACCCGCCTGGGGTTCGTCTGATTTGACCGGACGCGCGACCAAGTCGCCGAGCGGAAGTTCGGTAAGGCAAGATGAGAAGCGGCCAGGAATCGTGATGCCGTTGGTTCCCGTCAGACACCAACCTCGGCCGTCCAGGTCCACCGCCAACCGATTGGGCCGCCAGCGCCAAGACCCCCTTGAAAAATTTTTCCCTGTGCAGGGGTCCGGGGGGATCATCCGCCGCCGCCGGAGGCATTCCCCCGTCTTCTCTCCCTCTCCATCACCCCGGCGCAGGCCGCACAAACACGGCGTCTCCCGAGGCGATGCGGCCGGAGGCGTCGCGGTAGAAATCGTACAGCCCGTCGAGCGCCAGCCCGAATCCTTCCAGATAGGCCGTCAGTTCCGGCAAAAGCGCCTGTCCCGCGTAGAGCGGATAGAGCGCCGTCTCGGCCACCACCACCGATACCTCGGGCAACAGCGCCGTGGCTCCGCAAAGGGCCGGCAGCTCGAAGCCCTGCAAATCGAGTTTGATGACGTCGGCCCGGTCAAGGACTGCGTCCAGGCGGACCACCGGCACGGGAACGGTTTCGGCGACGCTCAGGATTTCGCCGGCATACTTGTCTGCAATGCCCGTGGGCGCGTAGAGCGAGGACAGGGTGGGCCGGGACATGACCGTCAACGGCAACGTGTCCGGCGACGCGCCCAGGGCCACGGGATGGACGACCACCCGGGCATCGTCGGCAAAGCGTTTGGCCAGCTTTCTGGCCAGGCGCGGCTGCGGCTCAAAGGCGTGGAGCCGGGCGCGGGGCAGGGCGGCCAGCAGCCGGGCGGCCACACGGCCTTTGTTGGCCCCGCCGTCGACGATGACGGGGGCGGGCGGCAGGCGGCAGCCGAGCAGCCGGGGAAGCCAGGATTCCCCGCTCATGCCCGGCCGTTCCCCGGACGCCAGACGGACTCGGCCGTGTCCTCGACCTCGTCGTCGCTTCTGTCGTTGTCGTCCGGGGTGTCGGCCAGGGGGTCGATGGGCAGTTGCAGGGTGAAGGCGGCCTCGCGGCCGGGCTGGGAAAAGGTCAGGGAACCGCCCATGTTCTTGACGATGCGGTAGGCCAGCGGCAGCCCCATGCGCTCGTCGCCTTCCTCGAAGGGCAAAAACAGCACCTCCGGGTCAATGATGTTGCGGCTGGGGAGAAAGCCCACGTCACAGTGGGCGTAGCGGGAATGGCGCGAGGTGGTCAGTCGGATCGTGCCGCCAAGGGCCATCCGGCTGGCGGCAAAGCGCACCAGGCTGGTCATGACCTGGGTGAGCAGGTCGGGGTCCAGGCGCAGGTCCGGCAGGCTGGCCGCCAGGTCGGTCTCGGCGGCAAGGCCCCGGGCGGAAAATTCCGGGGCCAGGAAATCCAGGGCCGCAGTCACGATGGCCCCCAGGGAGCACAGCCTGGGGCGCAGATCCACCGGATGGAGATAATTGCTGATCTTGTCGAGGATGTCCTCCAGCCGCCGGGCCTCGGACAGGATGATGGCGGCCTCCCGGTTGTCCGGCATCCGGGCCTGCAGACGGTGGGCGAACCCGGCGATGGAAAAGAGGGGATTTCGGATCTCGTGGGCCACTTCGGCCGATATGGCCCCGAGTGTCTTGAGCTTTTCTTCCTGCACGACGAACCGTTCCAGTTCCACCCGGTCGGTAATGTCGATCACGATCCCTTCGATGGTGACGCTGTTTTCCGGGGCATTGTCCCGGGAGGAGGGAATGGCCCGGAGCAGGGTATGGATGGTCGCGCCGTTTTTGTGCAGCAGGCGGCATTCTTCAGTCCGGGTGCGCTCGTGCGGGGTCAGGCTGCGCCGCAGGCAGGCCTCCACCTGTTCGCGGTCCTCGGGATGGACGCGGCTGATGAAAAAGCCGGGCGTGTCCAGGGCTTCGGCCCGGGTGAACCCAAGCAGCGGCCGGCAGAACTTGTTGACAAAGGCCAGTTCCAGTTGGCCGTCCAGGACAAAGACCAACAGCGGCAGGTTCTGCACCAGATTGAAATAGCGGTTTTCGGCCTGCCGCACCGCCCGGGACAGTTTCCGGCGTTCCAGGACCGCTTCCAGGGCGTGGCCCAGCAGGTCAAAACTCAGGATGGGCTTTTGCAGATAGTCGGCCGCGCCCAGGCGAAAGGCCCGGATGACGCCCTCGATGCCGTCCTGGCCGGAGATGACGATGACCGGCGGAGCGTCGCTTTCGTGGGACAGGCTTTCCAGGACGCCAAAGCCGTCAAGGCCGGGCAGGCGCAGATCGAGCAGCACGGCGTCGGGACGTTCGGCGGCGATGGCCGCCAGGGCGCGCAAACCGTCGACCGCCTCGGCCACAGCGTATCCGGACAGGTCCAGCCAGGCGCAGACCGGACCGCGGACATTTTCGTCATCCTCGACCACCAGGATTTTGGCGATTTTGTCGGACACGGCAGGCCTCCGGGATGTGATTACGATAGGAAGGATAGTCGGTTTTCCAGGAATACGCCAGTCGGGCCGTGCATGTGGCCAACTGCGTCGGAGTTGTTTTTTTAGTGTTGCAAAAATGTTAACGTTGGGCTATTCCCGAAGCCGTCACACCGACCATCCCCCCGTCGCCGGGCCTTGGAGAGGGCTGCGGAGGCTTTTGGCGGGATGGAACGGCTGTGGCGCTGGTAGCGGCAAGTTCGACAAAAACGTCATCAGAGGGGGAAACCATGAACGCGGCAGATACCGCATTCGTGCTCATTTCGGCGGCCCTGGTCATGCTTATGACTCCGGGTCTGGCTCTTTTTTACGGCGGCATGGTCCGGGGCAAGAACATCCTTGGCACGCTCATGCACTCCAACATCCTGCTTGGCACCGTGTCGGTGCTGTGGGCCCTGGTCGGCTACAGTCTGGCCTTTGGCGGCGATGTCGGCGGCCTGATCGGCAACCTGGACTACATGTTCTTAAACGGCGTCGGCACGGCGGCCAAGGAAGGCATCGACAACATCCCGCACTCGGCCTTCATGATCTTCCAGTGCATGTTCGCCGTCATCACCCCGGCGCTTATCACCGGCGCCTTTGCCGAACGCATCAAATTCTCCGGCTTCCTGCTCTTTACCACCCTGTGGCTGGTTCTGGTCTATTGTCCCATGGCCCACTGGGTCTGGGGCGGCGGCTGGATGGCCAAGATGGGCGCTCTCGACTTTGCCGGCGGCGCCGTCGTCCACATGAGCTCCGGCGCCTCCGCCCTGGCCGCCGTCCTCTACCTGGGACGCCGCCACGGCTACGGCAAACAGTCCTTTATTCCGCATAACCTGCCGCTGACCATCCTGGGCGCGGGCATCCTGTGGTTCGGCTGGTTCGGCTTCAATGCCGGCAGCGCCCTGGCCGCCAATGGTCTGGCGGCCTCGGCCTTCGTCACCACCCACTTGGCTGCCGCCGCTGCGGCGCTCAGCTGGATTGTCGTGGAGTGGTATCACCGCGGCAAGCCCACCACCCTTGGCATGGCCTCCGGCGCGGTGGCCGGCCTGGTGGCCATCACCCCGGCCGCCGGCTTTGTCCAGCCCATGCCGGCCATCTTGATCGGCCTTGTCGCCGGCGGGTTGTGCTACTGCGGCGTGCTGGCCAAGAGCTTTTTCAAGTACGACGACGCCCTGGACGTGGTCGGCATCCACGGCCTCGGCGGCACCTTCGGCGCATTGGCCACCGGCCTGTTCGCCACCAAGGCCGTCAACGAGCTTGGCAACGACGGCCTGTTCTACGGCAACCCCGAACAGCTGTGGATTCAGTTCGTCTCCGTGGTCGCTACCTGGGTGTTCTGCTTTGTCATGACGCTGATCCTCTTCAAAGTCGTGGACTTGCTGGTCGGTATTCGGGTAAGCCAGGAAGACGAAATCAAGGGCCTCGACGTCAGCCAGCACAGTGAAGTCGGCTACCAGCTCTAGGCAAGAAAAGGAGCGCGTCATTATGAAAAAGATCGAAGTCATCACCCGTCCCTATAAGCTCGACGAGATCAAGGAAAAGCTGACCAGCATCGGCATCAAGGGCATGACCGTCTCCGAGGTCAAGGGCTTTGGCCGGCAGCGCGGTCATACCGAAGTGTACCGGGGAGCCGAATATCAGGTGGATTTCGTGCCCAAGGTCAAAATGGAACTGGTGGTCGAGGACGCCGTGGCCGGCGAGGTCATCAAGGCCATCCAGGCCGCGGCCCAGACCGGCGAGGTCGGCGACGGCAAGATCTTCGTCTCCACCATTGACGAAGTCATCCGCATCCGCACCGGCGAGACCGGCAACGCCGCCATCTGACGCGCGACGCCGGGGACCCATTGCCAACCTATTGACCGGGAAGGAGGGGAACCTCCTTCCCGGTTGTTTCATTGAAGGGGAATGTCCATGCCGTCTGCGACTGACCGGCCGCCCAGCGCGGCCATGCTCGTCGAAGGCAAAAGCCTGTGCGACGATGCCCTGGCTGCCGGTCAGGTGGACGTGGCCTATGTGGCCGCCCTCGCCGACGTCTACGACCGCTATTTCCGGGAGCGCCTGGCCGAGTATCAGTCCGCCCAGGCCGACCAGGGCAGCCCGGCCGCCTTTGCCCTGGCGGCTGTTGGCGGCTACGGCCGGCGGGAGCTGTGTCCGGCCTCGGATATTGACGTCCTGGTCCTTTTCGAAGGCGACACGCCGCCAAACGCCGCCGAACTGGCCCGGTTCCTCTTTTTTCCGCTCTGGGATCTCGGCGTGGAGCTCGGCCACGGGGTGCGCACCGTCGGGGCCTGCTGCGAGCTGGCGGCCAGCGATCCCAAAGTGTTGGCTTCGCTCATTGACCTGCGTTTCCTGGCCGGCGACCCCGGGGTGGCGGCGCGTCTGGCGGCGCGCCTTACCGCCGAGATTTACCCGGCCCATGCCGCCGCCTTTGCCGACTGGCTGGCCCGGGGCAACGAGGAGCGCGGCCGCAACTACGGTGATGCCGGCGGGATGCTCGAACCCAATCTCAAAAACGGTCTGGGCGGTCTGCGCGACTGGCATCAGGTGCGCTGGCTCACCCGGCTCGATCCCCGGGGGGAGGCCGATGCCCGGCTCCTGGCCGACGACCTGGCCGCCCTGGAGGAGGACGCCCGGTTTGTGCTGACGGCCCGGATGCACCTGCACCGGTGCTGCGGGCGTAAAAACGACAAACTGTATTTCGAATTTCAGGAGCGCGTGGCCGAGGCCATGGGCTTTGGCCCCCGGGGCGATCGCAAGGCCGTGGAACGCTTCCTGTCGCAGCTCTTGCGCCGCATGGCCGACATCAAGGCCCTTCGCTTGTCGGTGTGGCCGCTTCTGGCCGGAGGGGTGGGGGCCATTGATCTGGCAGCCCCGGCCACGACAGTCTCGGCCGGCATCGAGGACGCCCCCGAAGGCCTGCGTTTTGCCCGGCAGGTGGCGGACACGGCGGCCATGGAACTGGTTTTTGACCTCTTCGCCGCCTGCGCGGCCACCAATCGCCCCCCCTCCCACGACACCTTGCATCGCCTGCGGGCCATGGCCGGGGGGCTGGGGCGGCTGGCCGGGGTGTCGCCGCGCACCGGGCGCATGATCTACGACCGTTTGGGCGAGATCATGGCTGTCGACGTCGGCGGCGTGGCCATGGAGGCCATGCTGGCTTCCGGCCTGCTTGCGGCGGTCCTGCCGGAGTTTGCCCGGGTTGCGGACATCGTGTCCTACGACGTCTACCACGTCCATCCGGTCGGCCGGCACAGCCTGGAGGCGGTGCGCCTCTTGGCTGAAATCCGGGCGGGAGCCCCGTCCCGGGCCAAGGACCTGCTGGCCGGTCTGCCCCGGCCGGAACTGGCCTTTTGGGGCCTGTTGCTCCACGACGTGGGCAAGGGCCTGGGCGGCGGGCATGCCGAGAAAGGGGCGCAACTGGCCGAGGACATGCTCACCCGGCTTTCGGCCCCGCCAGAAGCCCGCCACGCCATCGCCGCCCTGGTGCGCGAACACCTCATCCTGCCCGAGACCGCCACCGGCCGGGATCTGGCCGACCGCAACATCGTGGCCCGGGTCGCCGGCCGGGTGGCCACGGTGGAGATGCTCGACATGCTCGTGCTCCTGGCCCGTTGCGACGGGCTGGCTACCGGCCCCCAGGCCTGGACCGGCTGGAAGGAATCGCTGGTCTACGACCTCTACGCCAAGGTGCGCGCCGCCATCGAACAGGGACGTCTTTTCGCTGCCGGCGACGCCCGGATCATGCTGGCCACCCGCGACCGGCTGCGCGAGATGGCCCGGGATCGTTTTTCTGCCGAGGCCCTGGAGGAAATGCTGCTGGCCATGCCGCCGCGCTATCTGGTCAGCCAGCCCGTGGAGTCGATCCTCGGGCATCTGGACCTCCTGGCCGAACTGGAAGCGGCCGAGGCCGAGGACCGGCGCATGAAACCCGGTGATCGTGGCGGCCGCGACGTGGCTGCCGTCACCCAGACGGCCTTGCCCGGCGGCGAGGGATTTGCCGTGACCGTGGCAGCCCGGCGGGTGCAGGCGCTTTTTTCCACCGTCACCGGCGTACTGGCCCTGCACGACCTGTCCATCCACGAAGCCGACGTCTTTGTCTGGGAAGACGGCGTGACCATCCTGTCGCTTCGCACCGGCAATCCGCCGGACGTCATCTACAGCGACGAGGTCTTTGCCCGGGTGGCCCGGGCCGTGCGCTACGCCCTGTCCGGCAAACTCTTCCTGGCCTATCGGCTGGCCCGCAAACGAAGCTCCTTTGCCGCCGCCGCCACGCCGGCCGGGCCGAAATCGCCGCCGACAGTCCGGCTCGACAACAAGGCCTCGGATCTGTTTACGGTCATCGACGTCTCGTGCGACGACCGGGTGGGGCTTTTGTACGACATCGCCCGAACGCTTACGGAATTGCATCTGGAAACGCATCTGGCCAAGGTCATGACCCCGGCCGGACGGGTGCGCGACGTGTTTTACGTGCGCGGCCTGGACGGGCGGCGCATCGAGGACCCGGAACAGATTGACGAGATCAAGGCGGCGCTCCTGCACCGGCTGGCCGGCGATCCGTGCTCGCTCTCTTGACTGATCCGGGAGGGCTTACCGACCGTTGCGCCTGTCTTTCTCTGGCCGGGCGCGCTTGACGCGCCGCAGCGAAGCGTTAATAAAAGGGCTGTGAGAGCCGGGCCATGGCAGTGTGCCATGGCCGACAAGGAGCCTGCATGACCGAATCCGCTTCCGTTTGCGTCCCGCGCATCGGCGATCCGGCCCCGGATTTCGAGGCCGAAACAACCCACGGCATCCTGCGTCTGGAAGACTTTCGGGGAAGCTGGCTGGTGCTGTTCTCCCATCCGGCGGATTTTACGCCGGTGTGCGCCTCGGAACTGATAGCCTTTGCCGGCGTGCGCGACACGCTGCGCAAATCCGGCTGCGAGTTGCTCGGCCTGTCGGTCGATTCCATCTTCTCGCATATCGCCTGGGTGCGGTCCCTTGAGGAGAAGTTCGGCGTTGTGATCGACTTTCCCCTCATTGCCGACACCACCGGCGAGATGGCCCGACGCTACGGCATGACCATGCCGGCCGAGTCGGCAACCGAACCGGCCCGCGTGGTTTTTGTCATTGACGACCGTCAGTTCATCCGGGCGTTTATGGCCTATCCCATGACCACGGGACGCAACGTCGAAGAAATCATGCGCCTTGTCGCGGCGCTTCAGGCTACAGACGCCCATGGCGTGGCCACGCCTGCCGGTTGGAAACCCGGCGAGGGCGTTCTGGCCCCGCCGCCGCGAACCCAGGCCATGGCCGAAGAACGGGCCAAGGCCGCCGGTCCGAGCTGCCCGGATTGGTATTTTTGCAAAAGAGAGTTGTCATGACTTCCGACATGTACGACGCCGCCGAAGCCACCCCCCAGGTCAAGCCCGACGGATCGCTCACCCAGGCCGCCAAGGACATCCTGCGGGTCTGCGAACCCCCAGCCACGGAGGAGGATATCAGCCGGGCCCTGGTGCGGCATTTCTCCCAGGTCCAGCCCATGGTCCGCGATCTGGTCAACCTCGGGCTGCTCGAAGACAACAACGGGCGTCTGGCAGTGACCGCCTACGGCCGGGAAAAACTCGGCCGCTAACCACGTCGCCGGGCGTCCCGCCGGCCCCGGTCTGCCGGGGTTGGGCGGGACGCCCGGGTGTTGCCCGGGCCAAGGGCTCTGGTGCGGGCCTTTACGGCCGGGTGCGCCGGGATTATGGTGGCCCGGGATGCCGGATACGGCCGGGGAGGGACCCCGGTGCGTGCGGCGGCCCGGGAGGTCGCCGTGAATGCTGATCTGACGCTGTTGTCAAAGGGGCCGCCGCCCGGCGGGGAGGCCTGCGCCCGTTGCGCCGCCGCCGGTCCCACCTGCTGCACGCTGTCCCCAGGCCAGGAAGAGTTGTGTTTTCCCGTCTCGGAGATGGAGCGCACCCGCATCATCGAACAGGTGGGTCTGACCCTGGGGGCCTTTGTCCCCGAGGCCAATTCCGGGGCCTTCGTGGCCAATCTCGCCCGGCTGTTCCCGGGTGACCGGGACCGTGTGGCCCGACTTTTTCCCGAGACCGGACAGCATCTGCGCCTGGCCGTGGACCCGTCCGGCAATTGTGTCTTTTTGCGCGCCGGCGGTTGCTGCTTGCCAAGGCCGGTGCGTCCGTATTATTGCCGGCTCTTCCCGTTTTGGATGACCGGTCGGGCCGTTTCGGCCTTTGCCGCCCCGGGTTGTCTGGTCAACCGCCAGGGCCGGACCGTCCTGCGGATGCTGGCCCTGCTTGGCTGCACCGAGGCCGATGTCCGTGACCTCCATGGCCGGTTGCGTCTGGCCTGGGGGCTTCCCCCCAAGGAAGGCATGCCCTTCGTCACTCCCTCCCCTGCGAGATTCCGCCCGTGAAAAAGTTTCTTATCCTTCTGGCGATTTTGGGTTTCGTCGGCCTCGTTTCCGGTCTGGCCGGCGGCATCGGCCTCTATTACTGGGCCTCGAGCGACCTGCCGAGCTTTCGCAAGATCACCGACTACCGCCCGCCCCTGGTCACCACCATCTACGCCCGGGGCAACAAGGTGCTCGGCTACCTCTATTCCGAAAAGCGTTTCCTGGTGACGCTCTCGGAAATGCCCGATTTTCTGCCCAAGGCCTTTCTGGCCGCCGAAGACTCCACCTTCTATCAGCATGAGGGCGTGGACTTCTCGGCCATTGTCCGGGCCATGATCAAAAACCTGCAGCAGGGCAGCCGCAAGCAGGGCGGGTCCACCATCACCCAGCAGATCATCAAGCGCCTGCTTTTGTCCTCGGAAAAAAGCTACACGCGCAAAATCAAGGAAGCCATCTTAGCCTACCGCCTGGAGAAGTACCTGACCAAGGACGAGATCCTGACCATCTATTTGAACCAGATCTACCTCGGCTCCCGGGCCTACGGCGTGGAAGCGGCGGCCCGGACCTATTTCGGCGTCCATGTGGGCGACCTGACCATTGCCCAGGCGGCGCTGCTGGCCGGCCTGCCCCAGGCTCCCAGCCGCTACAGCCCGTTCCGTGATTTTGAATCGGCCAAGAGCCGCCAGAAATACGTCCTTGGCCGCATGCTGGCCCAGAACTGGATCACCCAGGCCCAGCACGACGCTGCCGTGGCCGAGGCCCTGGTCTTTAAGAGCATGCCCGATCCGTCCTGGGAAGTGGCCCCGTTTTATCTGGAAGAGGTGCGCCGGGAACTGATCGACCGCTTTGGCGAGGATCAGGTGTACAACGGCGGCCTGCATGTCCACACCGCCGTCGATCTCAAACACCAGGAAGCGGCCGAGCGGGCGCTTCGCGAGGGGCTTGTGGCCTCGGAAAAGCGGCGGGGGTTCAAGCCGACCCTGGAGAAGCTGGAGAAAGACAAATACGGGGATTTTTACGAACGTTCCAACGTGCCGGAGTCGCTCCTGAACCCGGGACGATGGGTCAAGGCCCTGGTCCAGGAGGTGAGTCCCTCGGGCGCAATCGTCCGTTTTGGCGACAAGTACGGCCTGATACCGGCCGAGGACATGAGCTGGGCCAAGGGCAAGGTGGAAGTGGGCGATCTGGTCTGGGCCTCGGTGACCGCCGTGCCGGACAAGCCCGGGGCGGAAAAACCAGCCCCGACAGCAGCCCCGGCCGGCAAGAAGGGGAAACCGGCCGAAACCCCCGCCCCGGCGGTCGTGACCAAGTCCGGGCGGCCCATGTGGAAGCTGGCCATGCAGCTGGAGCCGCGTATCGAAGGGGCCATCGTGTCCATGGACCCGCGCACCGGCGAGGTGCTGGCCTGCGTGGGCGGCTTCTCCTTTGAAAAGAGCCAGTTCAACCGGGCCACCCAGTCCTTTCGCCAGCCCGGGTCATCATTTAAGCCCATTGTCTATTCCGTGGCCATGGACAACGGCATGACCCCGGCCACGGTGGTCATGGACGGTCCGTTCACCTACGTCGACCCCTGGACCCATGTGGCCTGGACCCCGGGCAACTACGAGGGCGACTACGGCGGCCCCATGACCATCCGCTCCGCCCTGGCCAAATCCAAAAACCTCGTCACGGTGCGCGTGGCCCAGCAGGTGGGCATGAAAAAAATCGTGGACCGCGCCCATGAACTGGGGCTGCGCGGGGATTTCGGGCCGTTTTTGCCGGTCAGCCTCGGGGCGGTCGCCGTCAATCTGATGGACATGGTCCGGGCCTATTCGGCCTTTGCCCGGGACGGATCCATCATCAATCCCCGGTTTGTCCTCGACGTCAAAAGCCCCTGGGGCGAGGAAATCTGGGTCAACAAGCCCGAGATCAAGCAGGTCTTTTCGCCGCAGACCGCCTACGTCATGGATTGTCTGCTCAAGGAAGTGGTCCGGGCCGGCACGGCCACCGCCGTCAAGGTCCTCGGCCGGCCCATTGCCGGCAAAACCGGCACCACCAACGATTTCCAGGATGCCTGGTTCATGGGCTTTTCACCCTATCTGCTGACCGGCTGCTACATCGGGTTTGACCAGCCCAAGTCCATGGGCAAGGGCGAGACCGGCGGCCGGGCCTCCCTGCCCATCTGGCTGTCCTACCGCAAGGCAGTTGAGGAAGACTACCCGGTGGAGGATTTCTCGCGTCCGCCCGGCATTTTCATGGGCACTGTGGACGGCGTGCCCATGGCCTTCAAGGAAGGCACCGAGAAGGGGTCCATGGCCACCATCATGGACGAGGAGCAGGAGAAGGCGTTTTTAACCGATCCCAACGCGCCGCTCGGGAAGGGCGAGGATCTGCTCAAACAGATGTTCTAGCCCCCTCGCCGGGAGTGTGCCGCCGCCGTCAACGACGCCGTCGGCCCGGGCTTGCGCCAAGCCCGGGCCGACGGCGTTTTGCGTGGGGGATGATGCAGGCGGCCTGGCGACACGAGCTGTTTGGAGTGTTTCAGAGCCGTGTCGGTTTTGCTTGCTTGGCCACTATGGCCAATCTGTAATGCCAAAGATGCTTGCGGTTCAGTTCCTGTGATTATGGCCAGTGCAATTTTTAATACAGAAATTTTGCGCAAGCTGTATCGAAATACTGTGGCACTTGGAGTCGTCATGGCAGGCTGTCTTGAGGTGTTGTGCTGGATTTCTTGAGAAGACGTGGTTGTTTTAAAAAGGTTACGGTCGAATAATATTTATTTCTATGTAAACTAATTTCCGGGCCGGCCGATAAGCTGACTGACGGCAATCACAAACAAGGAGTCAAGCCATGTCATCGGATCTTATCAGCCTGTCTTATGGCACCAATTCGTCAACTCTTTCCAGCCTGACCTCGACCACGAGTTCCACGGCCGCGACTGCGACCGGCTCTCTGGCCACTTCGACCAGCCAGAGCGCCGACGCCACCGATCTCTCCAAGGGTGGGCAGTCCATGCAGGAGCTCAAGGAGCTGGCCTCGTCGGACCCCGAGAAGTTCAAGGCCGTCGCCCAGACGATTTCCGACAAATTGACCGAAGCGGCCGGCAACTCGACCGATTCCAATACGTCCAAGATGCTTTCGGAAATGGCCTCGAAGTTTTCGACCGCCGCGTCTTCCGGTTCCATGGATTCCCTGACCCCGCCCGAACCGCCGACCGGCGCCGCCGGAGCCCAGGGACAGGCGGCAGCCCAGTATTCCAAGCAAAGCGGGGCCAATCCCATGGAGCAGATGGACAGCATTATTTCCGATGCCCTTTCCGGCGTCGGTTCAACTTCGGCCTAGGCTGCGTTTACGATGTGCCGGGCCGGCACGCAGGACACCCCGTCGCCGGGCCTCGCCGGGCGACCGGCGGCGGGGAGCGCGTGAGGCCGGCAGATGGCTTGGGCCATGGGCAGGAGCGCGTCTCTGGCAAGGCGAGGTGAGTGCTCACCGGCAGACATGCGGTCGTTGGCCTGGGGAGCAACCAGTCCTCCGGGCTGCGGCCGGGAGTTGGGCCCCGGCCCCCTCTCTCCTCTTTTCGCGGGCAACTGCCGCTCGCCGGCTCGGCAACGCCGACCGTCACATGAAACTCCTCCAGGAGGGGATTCCAAAGGGACTCAGTCCCTTTGGCCGCCGGAGGCTATTGCTCTCTATTCTCTTTCTTCTTCTCTTTCTCTCTGCGCTCCCTACAGCCCGCCCAGGCGGACGTCGCGGCCGAGCAGGCTGTTTTGCAGGGTCAGCGGTTCGGCCGGCGGATGGCGCAGGGCCAGTTCCTGGAGGTCGTCCAGGTAGCGTCTGGCGTTGCTCAAATAAAAGGACAGGGCCGGGGCGAATTTGCGTCCGACAAGGCCCTCGATAAACAGCCGGCTGATTTCGCGTTCGCGCAGCAGCACGTACTGCGACAGGAGGAACATCCGTCGTTCCTCTGAAGACATGGACCGCATGGCCCGGGCCAGGACTGTGCGCGCCCGGGGCTGGTACATCCAGAAATAGAGGAAATCCAGAGCATTTACGATGACGATCTTGTCCAGATCGCCTTTCTGGGAGCCGATGGAGGTGATGAACTCCTTGGGCGTTTCCAGCAGCTTGGCCACGTCGTCGCTGGGAAAGAGCAGCTCCAGCAGGGAATAGGTGTCGTAGAGCTGCTTGAATTTTTCCCGGTAGTCGCGAAGGCGCATCCGCACGTATTTGGCCCGGTCGGCCAGGCCTTCAATGACGGCGGCCACGCAGTCCGAGGCGAATTTGGACACGATGGCGGCAAAGGGCTCAAGGGCCATGGCCGGGTCGGGGCAGCCGCCGTGGGCCAGCAGCCAGGTCAGGCCCTGGTTGAGGCCAAAGGCCAGGGGAATGGACAGCACGGAGCGGAAGAGGTTGCCGACGGCCGCGGATTTGGGCAGGCCGCGCAGCAGATTGTGACTGGCCAGATACAGGCCGTTGGCCACGGCCATGCAGGCGAAAAGGAGCAAGGGGTTGCTGGCGGTGGTGACGTCAAAGCCCTGCCCCAGAAGCAGGCTGCGCACCACGATGTCGAGCAGCGGCACGGAAAAGCCGGTGTAGAGCAGCGAATCGGCCAGCCGGTCGAAACTGACGTAGTCCTTCCAGGTTAAAAGCGGCGTGCGCCGCAGCCCGCCGCAGCCGAGCACGGCCTGAATGACGTTTCGAACGCCGGTGATGCCAAACCAGATAAACGGCCCGAGCCAGGCCAGGACCCACCAGGAATTGACGCTGGCAAAGGAGGCAGCGGCCACGGCGAATCCCAGGCTGATCTTGAGCGTGTTTTTCAGTGTGCTGCTCAAGTAGCGCCAGGACAGGCGAAGGGGCCGGCGCAGCGCCTCGGCCCGGGTCAGGAAGCGCTGGCTGGCCTTTTGCTGGATGCCGCCCAGGGTGTGGATGTTGGCCGTGGCCGGCGTGGCCTTGAAAAACCGCTGGGCCACCCAGTCCAGGACGTAGCGGTAGCCGGCCAGACGCAGCCCGGGCAGGCTTCGCAGGAAGCGGAAAAACCGCGCCGACAGGTCACAGGAAAACTCATCGGGCAGGGTGCTCACCCGGGGCGTGACCGTCACCCCGACCGGGATGGCCCGGCGCAGGCTTTGCCCGGGATGCTTCTCGCGCCGGGCCAGCCGTTTCCTGGACCGGGCCGGCAGGCTGTCGGCCACCACCAGGCCCATGCCGTGGCAGCGGGTGGATTGGCCGGTGGAGTCCGTGCCGATGCGGGCTGACAGGGGCCGCTGGCGGTAGGCCCCGGCAATGGCGGCCACGTCCTGGCGAAGCGCCCGAAGGGCGGCAGCCACCTCCCCGGTCCCTTCGGCTTCGGCCGTATCGGCCGTGCGGGTGAGCAGGCGCTTTAGGGCCACCACGTTGCCGGCATTGACGATGGAAAGCAGGGACAAGGTCTCGCCGCCGTCGCCGCCGCCGGTTTCAAAGACGCGCAGATTAAAGGCGTCACAGTCGGTAATTTTCCCCCGGCAGGCAAAAAGAACCAGCAGAATGTCGGGCAGGGCCATTTCGGCCGTACACAGGGCCAGCTTGTTGTGAAAATGCAGGGAGCTTATGCGCTCGGTCAGTTCGGTCGGGCTGACGGTCAGGCGGGGCGGCAGGGTTTCGCCCGGGAGGGCGGCCTCGGGTGCGGCAACCTCCGGGTTGGCGGCCGGGGAGAGGTAATCGTCGAGCAGGGCCTCGACATCCAGGCTGTCGCGTTCGGCCAGATAGGGGCAGGCTCCCTGGGGGGCGGCCTTGTCCATGGTCTCGTCGGCCTGGGCGTCGAGCAGGGGACGCAGGGCATCGTGAATGAATCTGGCCAGATGCAGCAGGCTGGCTTGGCCGGAACCGACAAAGGCCAGAAATTCTTCGGGATCAAGCGGCTCCAAGGCCAGTCCGTAGCGCTCCCGGATGGTGTGGCGGTGGCGGTCGTTGAAGGCGGCGAGCAGGGCCAGGACGAAGCGCTGTTGGCGCAGTGACAGCTCGAAACCCTCGCGCATGAATTCGCGCACCCCGGGCTTTTTGAGAAACGCCGTGCACTCCTCCGGCCGGTCAAAGCCGCGCGGCGTCCAGACGATCTTGACATGCCCGCCCCGGTGGCTGGCCAGGCACTCGATGCCGATGTCCACGCGCGTGTCCATGATGGCGGCGGCTTCGAGCAGTTCGGCCGCCGTCTCCGGGCGCACGAAATGGTAGTGGATGACGGTGAGCCGGCGGATGCCCTTGATCCAGGCGTCCATGATGAGATGGGTGGGTGATTTGCGGCCCTTGGTATTGGCGTCGTGGACGTGGTCGTCAAAGGCGATCTGGTTCCACTCCTCGGGCATTTCCAACAGATGGTATTCGGCCAGGAGCTTTCGCACCACCCGGGGACGGCCGGAGACGGCGCTTCGGAAGTCGTGGGCCAGTTCCAGCTGGCGGCGGGGGGTGTCCCGGGCGCGCACCAGCTCCTTCATGATCTGGAGCAGGACCCGGGCGGTATTTTTTTCCAGTCCCGATTCGGCTGCGGCCATGACCTCGTCGCGCAGGGAGCGCAGGGCGGTGAGCCGGTCGCCGGCCATCCCGGCCTCCAGCGACCCGAGCAGATGGATGACGGCGTAGGCGATGCGAAGCCCCTTGGGCGCGGCCATCTCCTTGATCCCGTGGGGATGGAGGTAGGGGGCGAGCAGGCGTTTTAAGCTCGAGGAACCGCGCCGGGCCAGGACGTCGTTGACGATGCGCAGCAATTCGTAATCGCCGGCATCAAAACACAGACGCGAGGCAGCCGTGCGGGCCACGCCGTCGAGGGCATGGTCGCTGGCATTGGTTTCGGGCAATGGCGGGATGCCCGGTTCCGGCAGGGATGGTTCGCTCATAAGCATGTCTTATTTTTCACATTCTATCTACCGATTCCACCCCGTGTCGTCAAGAACTTCCCCGGCCGCAGGACCGCGACGGCCGCAGTCGCCGGCGGTTGCCGAAAGATTTGCCATGACTGCGCTGTTTGGTCATACTCATTGAGGGATGGGTCTTTCACTGTCCGCCACCGAGGGAGGAACGATGACCAAACGAAGTGTGCCTGCTGCGGCCTTTGCTGTTGTGCGTGACGCTGCCGGGCGCATCCGGGAGCTTGAAGCCCAGGCCGGGCGGCTTTTGCACGAGTCCGGGGACACGGCCGGCCACCGGCGGCTTTTGACTGAGAAGTGCCTGATCCTTGAGGCCTTGCCGGAAGAGGCCGCTGCCGGTCTTGACGGCAGCGCTACCCCGGAGGCCGTGGCCTTTACCGCCGGTCTTGAGGATTTCGCCCGCCGGGCCGGTCTGGCCCTGCAACTCGAAAGCATTTTTTTCATGGGCGCACTGCTCTATCCTGATGATTATCAGGACGGCGAGCCCAACGACCTGGAGCGTTTCCTTGAGCGCTTTGCCGCAGCCTGACGCCATGGCGGTCGCCACTCCCCTGGTCATCAACGGGATGCGGGTGAAAAACCGCTTCGTACGCTCGGCCACCGGCGAGGGCATGGCCAACGTCGACGGCTCGGTGTCCGACCGTCTGGAAGCCTGCCTCAAGGCCCTGGCTGTGGGTGAGGTGGGCCTGGTCATTTCCAGCCACGCCTATGTGGAAAAGCGCGGCCAGGCCAGGGCCGGCCAGCTTGGCGTCCACACCCCGGACATGGAAGCCGGCATCGCCCGGCTGGCCCGGGCGGTCCATGCCTACGGCGGGCGGTTCGTGGTCCAGCTGGCCCATGCCGGGAGCCGGGCCGACTCGACCGTGACCGGCGAACCGGCGCTTGGTCCCTCGGCCCCCGTGACGCCCGATGCGCCCCAGTGCCGGGCCATGGTGGCCGACGATCTGGCCCGGATCGAGGCGGCTTTCGGGGCGGCAGCGGCCCGTTGCCGCGATGCCGGGGCCGACGGCGTGCAGATCCACGCCGCCCACGGCTATGGCTTAAGCCAGTTTCTGTCCCCCCGCACCAATCAGCGGACCGGGGCCTATGGCGGATCGCTGGCCAATCGGGCGCGGCTGCTGCTTGAGGTCCTGGGAGCCATTCGCGGCCGCATCGGTCGGGATTTCCCGGTGCTGGCCAAGATCAACTGCGACGACTTCATCGAGGGCGGCTTCACGGCCGCTGAAAGCCTCCAGGTCGTGTCCTGGTTGGAGACGGCGGGGCTGGACGGGGTGGAGTTGTCGGGCGGCGTGTTCGAGTCGGGCCAGCGCACGTTTTCCCGTCTCGGTCGTCTGGCCATTCCCGAGGGCGAGGCCTGGTATCGGGAGAACGCCCGGGCGGTCAAGGCCGCCGGCGTGACCATGCCGCTGATCCTGGTCGGCGGCATCCGCAGCCTGGGTACCTGCGAAGACCTTGTGGCCTCAGGCGACGCCGATCTGGTGGCCCTGTCCCGGCCCTTTATCCGCGAACCCGGACTGGTCGCCCGCTGGCTGGCCGGCGATACGGCCCCGGCCGCCTGCGTCAACGACAACCTGTGCTTTGCCCCTGCCCGGTCCGGCCAGGGGATCTACTGCGTCACCGAAGCCCGGAAGGCGCAGCGGACAGAGTAGGGGGGATGCGACGAGGCAGAAGAATGCCTCCGGCGGCCGGGGGCCTGAGGCCCCCGGACCCCCCAACGGGAAGAGGCTTTTTAAGGGGTTTTTGATGGGGGGTGTCAAACGGGTCGGTTGTGGTCATGCCTGTCTGCCCGTTTGCCCGTGACGGCAACCACCGTTGCTCCGGCGCGGGGGATGATCCC
>NZ_JSEH01000022.1 GCF_000801335.2 Desulfovibrio sp. TomC | reverse complement strand
GATATGGTTTTATCGTATGCTTTGGGATGGTTTTTGTATTCTTTTACTGCTAAATTTACAAGCTCTAATCCTTGGAGAGTTATCATAGAGAGCTTGTATTCTTTGTTTTCAAGCGCTAATAACTGTTTTTGTTTCTTAATTTCTTCTACAAGGCCAAACAGTGACGCTTGGACAAGGCTCATTAATTCTTTACTTTCTTCTGGAACTTCGTCAAATAAAGTATCGAGTAGAGCTTTTGCTCCTCCGGCTGCATTAAGAATATCGTGAAAAAAGATTCGTTCCAGTATTTTTCTACGTTTTTCGTCTTCTATATCTACGATTGAGACAACATAATACTTTGCGTTTTCAACATCCCAAGGAGAAACAAATACTCTCAGGTCTTTTGCCGAGCTTTCATCGTTGTGGCTTACCAGGAGTTGACAGTCGTGCTGCGCTTTTGCATTGCCGATCATGCTTTCTAATACTGCTCGAAGAGCACCACATTCACGGCAAAATGTAGAAGTGCCACATCCTGCTTCTTCCACGTGGGCGTAGCTACAACCCATTGCTTCACCGGGGCGAAGCCCAAGGAAATTGCCTAGGTCGTGGATGCCAAGGATGTCTAAAAAAGCTTTATTGCTGAAAACTATTTGCCGGTGACGGTTTAAAACAATGAGCGGAAGGGGAAAGAAGTCAAAGTAGCTAGAGCATATGTGTCCAGAAAGCTGTTCTCTCTCTTCCTGTACTTCATTAATGCTTAAACGTTCAGGTGGGGCGCAGTTGGTATGTAGCTCTTTCGCATTCACGTACATGTCCTTGTAGATTGATTTACAGCAAAAAAACAACTGAATAAGGCTTAAATATTAGCTGGTTGCGTCTCTTGTGTTTACACCCACGTCTAGCTGGTCAAATACGCGGTTTCCTTCGTATTTGGGGTTGTACAGGGGGCGGAATGGCAGGACTCTGCCATCGGACAAGCCGTTTTTGGATCAATGTTAGCATTTACTGTGTATTTTCAGCTTGTTCCCCGTGACTAACTGCACATGGTAAGTCTGCACTCGCAGGATCCTGTGATTTTTAAGCACCGAAAAACGGTAAATTTCGGTTTTTCAAAAGTCCAGTAAACGAAGTTGTAGATTTTCGGTGTCAGGACGGTTATCCAGTTTCTTGTATCAAAATTTTTTTGTCAGCTTTAGGCGCTTTTAAAATAACATCTAGGACCTTGAAACTTTTGGAATACACACAGTAACTTTTGTTCCAATTTCATCTGATGTTGTCATAGAAATTGTTCCTCCGATTGCTCTGGTCATAATAGCTGCACTATAAGTACCTAAGCCAGTTCCGCCAGACTTTCCTGCCGTTGTATATTTTTCAAAAAATTTATCTCGAATCTCAGTAGGGACTGGACGGCTGTTTGAAATTATAATACTACAGTTGACGCTATCGTATGAGATGGAAACGTCTATTGGATCATCGTGTCCACTAGCTTCCACAGCATTTTTTATAAGATTGATCAAAATTATTTCTAATAGTCCATCGTCTGAATAAATAGAAAGACCAGTTGTGTTGTTTGGTGTATAATTTTCATGAATGTGAACTTTGTTAGGATTAAATCCCATTCCTTTGCCAAGTAGTTCAGATACTCCTTTAATGATCTTAAGTAGGTCACAGTCCTGAGGAAGAAATTTGTATGTGCCACTTTCAATCTTATATAAGTCCAGCGAACTATTTATCTGTAGTAGCATTTTTCGCCCAGACACAACAACCAAGTTAAGCATATTTTTCTGTTGGACTGTTAAATTTTCATCATCCATAAGAAGTTCGGGAATATTTATAATGCCAGTCAGTGGACTTTTTAAATTATGACGAGAAATACGTTCTAAGTCGTCTTTTACCTTTTCGAGTCGTCGTAATTCAGAATTGTCTCGAATAATTCCGACAGCATGCCATCCGTCAGCTGTATGAAGTGAAGAAAGTGACAAAGAAATAGGAATTTCCCGACCGTCCTTTTTGCGTGCAAAAATTTCTATAATTTTGCCAATGGCATCACCTTGACCAGTTGATTGAAACTTCTTAAACGCTTTAGTGTAGGAATCAAGATATCGTTCTGGCGCGATAAGAAAGTGTAAGTCTTGTCCAACGGCCTCGTCTCTTGAGTAGCCTAGTAAACGTTCAGCAGATGGGTTCCAAACAGACACTCGGCCACTAGGATCAATCATCAAGATTGAATCTAATGCTGAATCTGTAATGCGACGAAAACGTATTTCACTTTCTCGCATCTCTTCTTCGGCTTGTTTCCGTTCAGTAATATCTTCATGCGCAACAACAACTTTACGAGGACTTTCACCAGGAAAAGGAGTGACTCGCCCCGCAAACCACCTTCTTTTAGTTGGTGAGTCGCATGGGTACTCAAGTATGAAAAAATCTGTCTCCCCACCCACGACACTTCTAATCCCTTTCGCAAAGTGAACTGCCTCTTTAGCATATGTTCCAGAAGCGGTGTCACAGATATCCAAATAGTTTGTCCCTATTGAAACGTCATTTGGGTAAAGACCATTCTGTTGAGCGAAATCATTCCATGCTTTATTGACATGCAAAATCTTTCCTTGGTTGTCCAGCAAAGCAATATTAGCAGAAAGACAGTCCAAAGTTGACCTTAGAAATTGTTCCGATTCTTTTAGAGCTTCTTCAGCTAACTGACGATCAGATTCAATGTTCCAAAGTTCTGAAATTAATTTTTGCGCGGCCTGTAACTCGACCGTCAGTTCTTCTTTTGTTTTTTCTATATCACGCATACGTAGTCCATGTCAGCATAACAAGGTTTAGTTTCATTTGAAACCGAACATTTTGGTGCCCATCAAAACATTTAATAGGACGAAACTAGTGCGTTGTAAACGAAGTGTCTCTTGTGAAATATGAAAAATATATTCCCCATTCCCCGTGCTGAAAAAACGACAAATTACTCATTTTAAAAAGTCCAGTAAACTGGAATCCTGGAGCATGAGGTTCACAGTGATTTTCACAGCAAGTTCACCGGCCATCTCGCCTGCTGTAATTCTTGAATTTTTCTCCGACAACGGCAACACCAAGTAAACTTCCCAAGCTGTGACTAATGGGGTAGACTCCACCGCTACTGGCCCAGCTGGGCAGCAACGACACTGGGACCAACCCAGAACCGTTCCTGACCAAGCATACCACGCCGTTAAAAAAAGGTGAACCACCGGGTTAGGGCGGTCCACCTTCAGGAGACGAGCAAGTCCGGGACTTAAATGAGATTATTCTCAAACAAATCAATCTTTACAAGGGTATCAAATCCAAGGGTTCTGACAATCAGTGCTTCACCGTAGTTCCAAAAGCGCGGTTTTCCACGTATTTGACTCCTTCCCCAACCGGAAAATGGCAGAAGTCTGCCATCCGGCAGGTGCTTTTCACTTGAAAAAGATTTTATCAGGCTGTTTTACTTGGATTTTTAGTTTTAAGGATTTCCCCTGGCACCCTGATCCACAGGAACCTCCGTTTTTCAAGTGTCGAATTTCTTGATTTTTTGGTGATTTCTCAGTTTTGCAGGCCCCTGCATCGAATTTGACCGGCCCAAGTTCCTCCTTCCACTCTAGAAACCGATTTGCTACACTGTATTCTAGGTTCCCGTAGTATCGCGCTTTAGAAATAATAGTACAGTTGGTAACGATGATAAGTCTTAAAAATCTTCTTTTCCAGAAATGCAAAATGTTCTTTGACAATTTAGAAGAAGGAGACGAGTGACCTCTGGCAAGGTGACTCGCCTCCTTCTGAATGTGCTCATAAGTTATCGTGCTAAGAATATCCCATCCTTCGTTGCGCTGGGATTTGTCCATGATCTGGACAGCTGTTTTCTTTTGGCTTTTTCAGATTTCATCAATTCCATATTCTCTCTGAATTGCTTTGTCGAGTAACGGTTTTTTACAGGGACAAAGTGCTCTTTGTAGCATTTTGGACAAAGAAACTTCCACTCTTTTCCGTCTTTGTAAGTAAATCTATGGTCATGACACCATTCGCAAGTTTTTTTGTGCATAATATTCTCTTCTGTTACAATTTTTCAAAAAAGAATTGGAGCGGGACACTTCTGGCAAAGTATCCCGCCTCCAGATTAAACCATCGTCAATTCCGGCAATAGTCGAACCGCTCTTTCTTTCTCGCCCTCCATGTAGTGGTAATAGGTGTCCGCTGTCATTTTTACCGTTGAATGACCCATCATCTTAGAAACGGCCGCTAAATCAGCACCTTTGCGGAGTAGCGTGGTCGCAAACAGGTGCCGGAGATCGTACATCCGGGTCGGGTAGGTGATCCCGGCGCGAGTGCAGGCGTTTCTAAAGGATTTGACAATCCGCGATACAGGCTTCCCATTGTATTCAATGATGTATCCTGACTTCGAGGTCGCACGAACTTGCTCCATTCGCTTCAAGAAGGTCGGGTTGATCGGAACAATCCGATAGGTCTTGGTTTTGGTCGCATAGATGCGGACAGTTCCTGCATTGAAATCCACATGCTCCCATTTCAGCGCCAGGAGTTCGGATTCCCCTGGACGTGCTCCGATGTTGAAGCAGACTTCCATGGCCCATTTGAGATGGGGTTCGGCACAAGCCATGATCTTCTTGGCGTCCTCCAGGGTTAACTTCATTTCTCTGGGTTGAGTTTTTGCTTTCTTCCAGTTTCTCAGGGGATTGACCTTGGTGAAATCGTTGTCAATCCCAAAGTGGAAGATGAAGTTCAAGTAATCGCAGTACTTATTGATCGTTACCTGGGAACGTTCCTTCTTGGTGGTGTCGCTTATCCCCTGGAAATGTAGGATAAACGGAACCATATCTCCTTGGTATGTCATCGAGTTCACCGGTTTGTCTCCAAGGGCCGGAATGAACTTGTTAGCCAGCAGGCGTTCGATGTTTCGGATATGGTTGTCAGTGCGTCCCGAGGCTCGCATGTGATCCAGGTATCTGGCTCCAAGTTCGGATAATGCCATCCCGGAAGGTTGCTGTCCCAGGACTTGGCTCGTTGGGGCATCCGTCGTACTGACGGTTTTGACGACCTGGACCGCCGCCGTCACCGACTCAGGATCGGGGACGGGAAGTCCTTTCACCAGAGCCTCCTGGACAGCCCGGTCAAAGAACTGAGCTTTGGCTTGAGCGAGATCACCCCTACCGAACGACTTGTCGTGGCGCTTGCCGTTATGATTCCAATAAACCATCCATCTTTCGTTGCGTTGATAGATTCCCATTCCAAACTCCTTAAGTTATGAAGTTAAGCAATAGACTAGAGAAGATGAACAACAATGTTGATCATCCCTGGAAATATGAATTTGAAATCGATAGAAGCAAAAGGGGTAGAACACCCCTTTTGAGGAAAGCTAAATAGTATTAAGCAGAATTTCCTCGACTTCCTCCTCTTGCACCCCAAGATAACGTCTTGTTATTGAAGGGCTGCTATGGTTTAAACGTTTTGCCAAAACTTCCCAGCTTACACCGAAAGTTTTTCGTTGGTGGTAGCACCAAGTCTTTCGAAGTGAGTGGGCTCCGAAGTTGCCGACGAGGTTAATTTCGTCAGCCCATCGTTGCACCATCTGCGTGACGGCATAGGTAGTTATTGGGTAGTTCCTCCCTTTCCTGCTTTTAAACAGGAAATGATCTTCGATGAGGTCAATTGTTCGCAAGTAGTCTTGAAGGGCATTAAGAATTTCCTTGTTCATGATGAACACGTTGTCCTTACCTGTTTTCTTCTCCTTGACGGCGATTCTGTCGCCAATCTTGCAGATTTTGACATCTCCGATCTTCAGCGCAAGAATGTCTTGCACTCGAAGTCCAGAATTGATTCCCATGATGAATAGGAGTCGATCCCGAGGGTTGTCGCTTAAAAGCTTCTTGATGCTTTTAATGTTCTTCAAATCGATGATAGGGTCAACTTTCATAGGTAACTTCCTCCAAAGTTCGATTTTGCTTTTTGATGCCGTGTAAACGTACATTCAAAACAGGGGGAGGGCAGGAGGTCCCAGACTGACTGGCACGATCCTGTTGGAATCCAAAGACTTTTTGAGTTTTAGGAAGCCAATGTACGTTTCTACTACAAATCGTACATTGGTATATTTTTGAATATCTGTATTCTTTTGCTTAAAATCGCATAAGCAGCATTCGAATCGAGCAAAGATACTTGACCGTACCATGTGTTCAAAAAACTGAAATTAAAGACGAAACAAAGAATAATGCCACGCATGTGTTTGCATGGCATTATCCAACAAAGCGTCAGTGCTCAATCTTGGTCAGAACGATAGAACCGTTCTCAACCATCACCGTGAACTCGTCGCCTTCAACCAGTTGAAGTTCTTCGAGTCCAAGGTTCTTTAGATAAAGCTTGATTTCGTTGTTCTTGTTGACCTTTGGTCTTGTCGAACTCTTGACGTACATTCCCCTGACTTCATAGAAGTGGCGGTCATCACTGATCAGCTTCAAGACGTATTGCTTGAGGGTTTGCTTGTGAGCAATCCCAAGCTTCGTCATGATTTCAGATGCTGATTCATTGTTCTTGATGCACTCTCGAAGTAAGGTCGGGTTATACTTCGATTCGATCTTGGTTGCCTTGGTGGGCTGATCGTCTTTTTTCGACATGACAAGACTCCTTGTTGGATTTGTACTATTAAATATCTGTAGGTCGCTGTTGAAACGACAATAAGAAATGCTTGGGATATAATGGCAAAAAGACGTAGTATTGGTCCCATATCCTCGGCTTTAGCTTCAAATACGCGGGTAACCGCGTTTTTGACTGCCTAAATCCTGGTCCTGAACCTGTCGAAAACGGTGATTGGCCCTAGGACGCGATTCCTGAGGCTTTGGTGGTGTACGGACCCCAAACAATGGGGGCGGTCCCGAAAGCGCAGGAGAGGGGAGATTTGGGGGCCTGTTTTTGGACTCAGCCCGGTGGCGGGAGTGGAGCGGGGGAATGGAGCGACCAAAATTAACTTTTGCCGTTCGATAATCCGCATCACCAAGAAAATTATGCAAAAAAGAAGCTTACCCACGTAAAGGGATAAACTTCTCTAGCATTTTGGCTATTCTTGAGTACCAACATAACATTGATACCCAAGATAGCCCCAAGATCGAGTGGACTATCGCTAATCCAAGCTTCTTGTTACTTCTGGACGTTCGGTTTTCCCGAATCCAGCGGTATGAGATGATGCAGTGCTAGAATAAACTGAAATTTGAAAGGTATATTTTAATTTTATACACTTTTTTATTGTTCAATCTTATGAGTATTGATTTGTTACAAACTTTTGAATAGTTTTAAATCGTTTACTGCATCATCTCATGGTTCTTTACGAACCGCTGCCACCCATTTATACAAAGCTTCCTTGGCTTTGGCGTATAGATGGGCTTCCCGTGGTCAAATCGGTATCCTTGTTTTCAACATCCCGTGCATAATCGCTACAATATGCTTGAAATACTTTCGTATTAGACTTCGAACGGCCATGTTTCTCGTCTTGCATAGAGGCCACCGCTGCTTCATCTCGCTAGAGATTGCGGGCTACTGAATCGTCTCAACCACTCCTCCATCTTGATTGCTCAATGATAGATTGGTTCATCTCATGGAGTTTCTGATTCAAAAGGAATTGATCAGAACTCTTGTTCATGAGACTCTTTATTTTTTGACTTTTTGTTTGTCGAGCAATATTCTCGTCAAACTTGGACGCCGATGTTCACGGCTCCCATGACCAACTTTATTTGTTATTTTAAATTTGAGGTCAATACTTAATTAGTTGAACTAAGTGTATGATTTTTAATATCTATCAAAGATTCAGGATAACTCAGGACTTTTTGGCTTCATATATTTCTTGAGATGGAGTGGTGTTGGAGAAGTTGATTAATTGGTGTTGGAGTGGAGAGCAATGAAGAACAGGTGTGCTTTGTAAATTTAGGAAGCTTGTTGTTTTCTGGGTCTTCATCGTATAAATGCTTGTTCCCATTGGTTCGGCAACTCGAAACAAAATTTTATAGATATTACATCATTATTGCATGTGAAATGCATAGTTTTGTCATGACGGAGTGGTAGTCATGAATACCTATCCGTCGCCTCCATAGGGTCTATGGGGAAGGCCCCTCGGTGAGGGGCTTTTTTACGCTTCGTTTTGGCCAAGAAAGAGAATGGGGGAAGCTATAGTAGCCTCCCCCAGAGTGTTTACCGTAAACTTATTATTCTACAGCGTTAATGCATCGCGGTTGTATCTTGAAAATATAGTCAATATCTGTGAGAACTGGAAAATGCAGCGAGCAGCGAGCTATAAAATGGCAGAACTATGCCATTGAACACCACCGAAACGAACAGATTATTTTAAAATCGATCAATACATGGGCTGTTGGGACAGAACCCATCAAAATACATGAAAAGAGGGTGGACGCACGAAACGCTCACCCTCTTATGGCAGAGTTCTGCCGTCAGACTTAGTCCGGTAAGACAAATCCAAGCGAACGTTGATGTTCCGCGATCTTTTCTTCAAGCTGGCAGTAGTAGAGCATGTTCACCACCGCACGGTTCAAATCGGCTTCCTCGCCTATCATGTCATCCAAGGTAAAGCTCAGGTTCGATCCGAGGTATTCTTCGAAATCCCGAAGGTAGTCGTAATCACGGTAGTAAACGCACCCGCTTGGCGTCTTACCCTCCTGAAGCTTCGGGAAGTGAATCTTGTCCGTCATGTCAAAGCGGCTGTGCTTGGGATTCCAGAAGAGCACCACTCCAAGGCTTGGGTACTTGGCCCAAGAACTAGAATCGCACGACCAAACTGGAAGCTTGGCCATAAGTCGGTATTCGCTGCTGCCGAAGAAATGGATATTGGCCCCGGCTTCGTACAGTTTCTTGACGACGGGTTCCACGTTCTTCAGAATCGTCCGTCCGTCGCATTGACCGATAGCGACAGTTTTATGTACGGGGAGTCCCCTGGCGAGGATTTTATCTGCGTCATCGTTGTAGATGTTGTGAATAACGGGAACCACGGGGATACCTGCCTGCTCCAGGTCAATCTGGTATTCCAAATTCTTGTCGTAGGAATCAAGACCAAAATGCAGGTCGAAGTTGAAGATTAAATCCCATGCCGCAGAGTTGTACTGGGCAAATGTCTTAAACTTAGGGAACAAATCGTCTGGAGTCTGTTTGGCTCCGGGCTTTTGTACACTAAAAACACCACTGTCAAGGATGAGGCTCCGCAACAAAGCGCGGTCTGTGCCGGTAAAGTGTGGCAAGTCGTTTGCCAGCAAAGCATATGATAACAACACGTTCGGCTTGACATTGGGATAACGCTTGGCAAATTCCCGTAGGTGCCGAATCGTCATGGAGGATTGGTAGATACGCATATCATTCTCCGTGGGGCACTCCCTCCATGTCACAGGAAGGAGTGCTCCGGTAATATAGTGATTAGTTCGAGAAGCGTCCCAGCAGGTTGTCGACAGCAGTCCGCAAGGCTTCCAGGTGTGTCTTGTCGAGCTTTTTCAGATTGACCTCTTCCTCCAGGAGACGATCGATGGAATTCTTGAGCTTTACGGTCTCGGCGTTGATGTACTTGATCGGATGTTTGGGGGAATTGGTGTCGCTGACATCGTTGGGGCGAAGTCCATTTTTGGCGATGACTTCAACCATGTATTCTGCTGGAGAAAGTTCATGCGCCACTCGGTCAAGCATTACGGCGGTATCAATGGCAGTCACCGGGCCGGCCACCTTGCTGAAGTCAATGATGGTCTGAACCTCGATGTCGATCTTTTTGGGCAACAGCTTCTGGCGGGTAATGACCGCTTGAACCAGAAGCTTCAACTCGCTCTTTTCGATCTCTGCGTAATTGAGCTTGATGCCGCTGCGTTCGAACAGGTCGCTGATAGGGTCTTCCTTGGACAGCATGTGCTTGATTGGTTTGATGATTTGGATGACTTGTTCTGCTGCATCGGTGCCAAGGTAGGCGTGCTTCAGGATGCCTGGGGTATCGGCGAGGTTCATGCACTTATCCCGAGTGCGCCGCGACATTTCGGGTAATTCGCGATCACTGAAATCGCCCCAGTTTTCACCCTCGGCAATGACCAGTGATTTGAGGTGCGCGAGCAAACAACCGATGAGGTATCCAATATTGACCATCTTCGTGCGAGCCGAGGCATAAATCTCTTCAGCAGCCACATGTTGTGACTTCAACTGGAGTAGTGCTTCATCCTTGGTGAGCTTTTCGATCTGCCCCGTCGTGTTCTCCACAACGCGTTGCAACATCTCCTGGGGAATGGGCTTTCCTTCCTCGACCTGGGCATCAGGTTCGGGTTTCCCGCCCATGGCTCCCGTGGAGCCCTGGAAGTGCATCAGCATATGGCGCATTGGATCGTCATCGTTGCCAGGAGCACCGACAGTCGGCACGGGTTTGGGCAAAGAGACGTCTTCGGTCCCCGAGGAGGGAACTCCACCGGGACCTCCGGTGCCTCCGGTGGCGTTCTGGGGGGCGGACTCATTCGAATGGGAGATGTCTTCGAGCTTAGCCATTTTGGAACTCCTTGCGTCGGTCCATGTTTTGGGGAGCGTGCGTCGCTTTGTCCCGGACCGTTGAGAGCACCACTCTCAAAAGGAGCTTCGAGGAACCCGCCAATTTCTAGAAAAAGAATTTGGCAGGACGAAGATATTTGACGGATAGCTATTGATTTAAGGACGTTATGGCGTGATTTTTAATGCAAAAATCTGTCACCGCATAGTATCCGGCGATCCGCTTGCGGCGGGTGACAATTTGTTCCCAGGTGCCGTCTGTCAACCCGGCTGCTTCTATCTTTGCCTTCAGGGCAGGGTAGACCTCCTCAAAGGGGGTGGGGGCATCCCCTTCCTTTTCGTGGGCCTTGTCCCAGAGCCAGAGTAGGGCAAGGCGCATAGCATCTGAACTGTTGATATGTTTTCCAGACAAACTTAGTTTATAAACGGATTGGAACGTTTCATCTGCAATATGCTGTTTCCCAAAAAGGCTTTCAACTGCTCTATTGATCAGATTTAAAGCATGAATTTCCAAGCCAACTTTCGTAGGGTTGTTAAGTATCGCTTGGGGGTCAACTTTGATACTTGTCGATTTTCCCAGGTTGTAGAGAAAGTTAGTTGGACTCATTTCATCAATCGAGATCATCCAGCTCCCATTGAGCTTTGTAAGGGCGGATATATCGGCTGGCCCTTTGACGGAAAAAACGATATCTACGCCAGTGAGCAGTTTGTCCAGTATGATGCTACTGTCCATGCCAATGGAATGATGTTGGTAAATTCTTCCAAAATGCTTTTCAAACCCATAGCTCAAGAATCCATATTTGAAATATTTCATCCCAGCTTCTTTCCCGTGATCCTTCTCGAGTCGCATCCGAAAGGGATTGTGGATAAGTTCTTCTTCGTCGTCATGGGCTGCTGTATATCCGGTCATCTCTTCAAGATATTCTCTCGTTTCCATATAATCAAAGACGCCAATGGACTTAAAATAGTCATGGTATCGTTCAATAACTGCGCAATATCGACGGTATAGCGGGTTTCTCCGCATGTACTCCCAGTACCAGAAAGCAACTCGCTTGAGACGGTCGGTATCATCCACAGGAGTTTTGTCGGATTTTTCTGCCATGAGGATTTCATAGCAAGTGGATAACGCGTTGCCAAGTCACCACGGCAGTATGACATCGAACTGTCTTAAAACATTGAGCATTCTTGCCTAGAGCATATGCAATTTGTTCTCTCTTCAGGTAACTCACCGAGGATTCTGGATTTTGACTTGATTTGCCCCAGGTGAACAGGCACTTTCTTCCCAACCTCGGCACCATGCCGCTAATTCGTGAACCAGCTACGCGTAAAGTGGTCAATCCTTGGATGGAGTAGCATGATGCCGCACAGCCAGAGTGAAATCTTCCGCTTGATCGAGATGTCGGACCAGCTTGATGACGAGGCTCGCCTGGGTATCTTCGAATTTCTGGCAGAGTCTTTCTCCCTGATCCCGTTGGTCGGTGGTTTCCCTTCTCCTGGGCAGTCCTCCCGTGAATTCAAGCGCCCAACGGAGGCCATCTGGCAGCAGTGGTGCGAACAGAAGCGCCAGTTCAACCGTGCCGACTTCTCTCCTGAGCGTGCTGGCGTCGCCTGCGGTCCCGCCAGCGGTGTTCTGGTCCTCGATGTCGATGACATGGGGAAGTTCCGGGATTGGCTGACTGCCAATGTCGGGGAGGAGCTACCCGCCACTTTGAAGGTCAAGACCGGCGGCACTGGTGAACGGTACCACTTCTATTTCCTCTATCCGAGCGACGGCCAGCGATATCCCAACCGATCCGTCAAAGAAGTCTTCGACATCCGTGGTATCGGCGGCCAAGTCCTTTGCCCTGGATCGCTCCATCCCGAAACGGGGAAGCCCTACGTCATCGTCGAAAGTCCCGAAAATCTGGCCTCGGCACCGGACTGGCTGCGGAACTATTCCCTTCATAAGACGATAAAGCCACTGGCCCCTGTTTCCATTCCCGATTCACACGATTATCCCCAGGATTCCCCTATGACGCCGAATACTCCTCTGGCCGCGCCGGTGCCAACGACAACTACCGCGCAGAGCACACCGACGACTCCCCTTTCTGACAACTTCATCGCTGGTCTCCCTGTTTCCGAAAACATCAAGACGCAGATCGTCACCCCGATTCCCAAAGGGCAGCGGTCAGAAGTGTCCATGAAGGTCCTCGTGGCCCTGTTTGGTTCACATTTATCTGAAGGGGTGGTCAGGCAAATCTTTGCGAGTTACCCCATTGGAGAAAAATCGAGAGAAAATGGGGCAGCATGGTTTGACCGAGAAATAACGAAGGCAAAAGATCATATTGCAGCAAATTTTGACCCAGCGCTGGTGTCTTCTGCTTCTCAACCTCCATCGGAACCTTCAACTCCAAAGCGTCAGTACAAGACATTCAATGCGTTGGATGTTGTCAAATCAAATGTAAATTTTGAGTACCTTATAGATAACTTTTGGCCAAAAGGTGAGCCATTATTGATCACCGGACACGGTGGTGCCGGCAAGTCGATCCTCACCTTGCAAATTGCGATGGACCTTATCTTGCCCCCGCCCACTGGATTCTTGAATATCTTTAAGGTGAACCAAGGAGAGCATAGAGTTCTCTTTGTCCAGTCAGAAAACTCTTTGATTGGAATGAAGAAAAGGATCGACTTTGTTAGGAATGTCTACCAATTCCCGGATGCTCTTCTTCAAGACAGAATGTTTTTCCTTGGTGTCAACAATGATGTTCGGACGAGTGGCGATATAAAAGACCCTCATTTTCAGAAAGCCATAAAAGAATCTGTTGACTTAAACAAAATAGACATCCTAGTTATTGATCCATTGATAAGCTTCCATAGTGAGGATGAAAATTCAAACGATCAGATGCGGAGGCTTCTTGACAGGGTATCTCTTCTTACTGAAGAGATTGGTGTTACACCACTTTTGATTCATCATCATGGGAAGTTTTCTACCGATAGTGGTGCCGGTGGCGGACGAGGAGCCAGTGCTATTGGTGATTGGTCTCCGAATACTTGGGAGCTAAGTTTTAAAAAGAAAGAAGATAAATATGTTTTGAAACATAACAAGGCACGCAATTTTGCGATTCAGACTGAATTGATGCTGGAGCTAATGAGCCTCCGTTTCAGAGCAGTAGGAAGCAAAAAAGTAGCAGATGAAGTCCATTATGTCGTGACTGCTCTTAAAAATCTTGGTGGGAAAGCAAGTTCTAAGGAAGAGTTGAAAAAGGAAGTGATGGCAGTTTATGCAAATATGAATCCTGGTGGAGTTAAAGCACATGGATCTGCTGCAAAATACATTGACAAAGCAGTGAAAGAGGGAGTCATCAAGGAAACCCCAGTGCCTAACTCCAGAAGTAAGGCCTATACCTTTTGAGGTTCATTGAGAATACTTCCATCGCCAAAATTGGGTGGGAGACAGCAAAACATTTGTCGACAAAAAGTATTTAGTCTTAAAATTTATAATAATTTCAATAATATATTGCAAATTTTTAACGTCAAAGACAAAATGGGTTTGTCTGTGGTAAATAGTTGAAATTATTTGAAAAACAAAGACAATTCGCTCTATATATTAAGAGGGGGTGGCTTTGCACCCCCCTTTGATATCACAAGTGATGTATGTGCTCTATTGCTCAAGAAGTTCACTAGAAGTTCACTAGACCGAATTGAACAAAATTTAAATTTAATATATTGATATGATTGAATGTTATGATAAGTAAAAAGATGATAGCACTAGTTGTTGAACGGCAAGAGTATGGTATATTTATCAATTTTTATTGATATGTTGTCTGGATTAGTAGTATTTAATATTGCTCTGGCCTGTTGAACTTGCTAAACATTTAGCTGAGTCCGTATCATTCAATCTGGTGAACCATCATGTTTGAAACTTCATTTACGCCTTCTGAACAGGTCAAGAAGTGGCTTGGTAATGTCGAGCCTCTATGGCTTTCGCTTGGGCAAGAGAATGTTCGCAGCCTATTGGTTTCTTTCCCATTTTCTATTGAAAGAATTGTCATAAATAAAAATGAATCATTTGCAGAAATTAACAATTCATTGGGGATGAAAGCCGTCCGTCTTGTCCTGTCGGAGGCGAAGACTGCTCCAGGGATAAAACTGACACCAAAAGATAATTTTAATCGTAATTTTGTGGTTAAAATGGTTGATGAACTTAATTGGCCAATCTACTCCCGCGAAGAACTTTTCAAGTTCTGTAAGGTAGTCAATGAAAGTGACGTTTTGCCGTTGCATTTTTATCATCTCGTATTGAAATCTGCGGGCCTTGTCAGGAAATATAAAGGTCATCTTGTGGCTACGAAAAAAGGCAAGGAGCTGTATAAAGACAACAAAAATGCACTTTTTGGCTGCTTGTATGCCGCTATTTATGAACAGCTTGACATTTCTTATTTTGATCGTATCCCATTGCAAGGTTGGCCAAGTCTTCAGATCGGTGTTGTTCTTTGCTGTTTAAAGATGATTAAACACGATTGGATTCCTGAAGAAGGACTCATGAAGCAAACGACAATCCCTGATAAAAGATTTTGGGATACCCCTCAAGATTATCCCGGCTTTGCCTTTTATACCCGGATTCTTCGTCCTTTGCAGTGGTTTGGGTTGCTTGAACAGCGGAACGTTGCTGGCGATGATAAAATATATGGAAAATTTGAATTCAAAAAAAGCGAAGGATTTGATAGTATTTTTTCTTTTCGTCTTTGATTCTGGTGAGGTAAAAGAATAGAGCCATAGCATGCTCTGGTGATGGCTTTTGATTTTATTTGTTTTGAACGAGGGTTATGAGATGGATTTGAGGGTGATAACGGCAGAGTCCTGCCATTTAAATCCCTTGTTTTTGTTTATATTTTAATGAAAGCAGCCAAAGACTTCCTTTTCTGTGCAGCTACTCGATTTTGTGGGTAAGACGATGGATTGATGACGTTTCTGGTGAAAATGCACCTGCGAAATGGCAGAGTCCTGCCATTGTTGCCGTCCTCATGGTCTGAGAAACAGTTTTTTCGCTGAGTTCCCACTTCACTCCCCACTTTGGACGGCCAGTGCTCCAAAATCCGGGGTGAGACTTTTTGCTTTACCACTTGATGGATAAATTTGCACCAGAATAACTTTCCATTAACCACTTTTGCTCGAAGAGCAACGCAGCTATTCCCTCGGATTTTCGTATGGAATTAGTGCGTTGCAAACCGAAGAACGATTCTCTAACAGCCAGTTTTTGCGTAGCTTTTTCTGACATGCCAGCCAGTGACCGTCTTGGCGAAGCGTTTTTCAAGGTTTATTGAATTGAATTTATATCCTGTTCATTTCATTTTTTTTGGCCCAAATTCCTGCGGTTGACAGCTCATTGGTAGGGTGAGTCAATTTTTTGGAAAACATAAAGATCAGTCCTTTTGTATTTTGCTGGGTTCGAACAATGAAACGAACTTGTCGCTGTCTATTGCGCTTAAAAAGAAAGTTTTAAATAGTCTGTATAAAATATATGGAGACAAAACATTCAATAATATTACAGAAACGAGTATGTATATTATGCCGTTTAGAATGGTAGCGAAAAAATCTTTTAATCCTTTGATATCTTTATTTGGGGCATTGGGTGTTTCGTTCGATATGAATTCTTTTGCTTTGTCGAGTACAAACGTTGTGACTCCAACTGCTGCTTTCTTTGAAAGTCCTATTGCGCCGCCGTTCCTCCCGTATTCATCGTTGATGTTTTGAATTTGTTGTGAAGTGACTTGATTGAATACGTATGTTTCTGCGACAACAAGAAGTGGCATAAACGCATAAAGGAAGACTGTAAAAAATACAATTTTTTCACCAAATTTTCTCGAAGTATCAAATATTCCAAACCCGAATCCAAACGTTAGTCCTGTCTTGAATAGAAATCCTTGTTGGATAATTTTTAGCAACACTGTTTGTGCCGTTAGGGCTATTAATCCGTTCTCTAAGAATCCAGATATCCTACTGACAAATTCACTAATCCCTGTTAATGAAACTACGCTCAGTGACGTTATGTGTTTTGCTATGGATGCAATTATGAATATTGTTTCTATTGTAGCGAAAGAATTGGTGCAATATTCATATGAGATATCGTAGATTGGATTTAAAATTATATCAAACACTACATTGTAAAGACCTAAGAAAGCGACTACCGCCAATATCACGAAGGATTGCTTAGTGGAAATTTTTCTCTTGCAGATTTTTGAAAATGCCAAAACCGGAAATATTATAAGCAACCTTGTGTAGTTGAATATTTTCTGTAAAATTAAGTCAATTGTTATGTTTGTCCTTTGGGCGGTTGCGATAGGATTTTTATCTGGTGCAGATTTTTTGCTAACGACAAGTGCCTTTTCATCTACAACTGCATAAATACCAACACGTGTCAGCAGTGCTTTTATTTTTAGAGCTTGTTCTTTGTCCGAACCTTCAAAAAGGATTGTATTTTCTTTGTTTAAAAATTTAGAATAAATGGTTTTATTGTTTCTGGATATTCTCGCAAGCAGGCCATCGGCATTAGCTTTGTTGTAGTTCTTTAATTTGTTCCAACCAGTTGTGACAGTGTAGATAGTTTTAGACATAAAATGCCTCTTTTGTTGAAGTGTCATGCTTGACATGGAGAGGATATCGCCAGTAATCGTTAACGTTCTTAAATATGCAATAAATTCCTAACATTCAGATCATGAATTCTGCCGGTGACTCTTGGCCTGTCGATACAAAATTTCGGAGTCGAAATTGACAACGTAGTGTATTTAAAAATCATAAGATTTTTGTTTTGTATCTATTCTCTGGCTGTAAATATTCAAAAAAGTAGTGCCAAATAGTAACCGGAACAGATTGTTAAAGTGGCATTGACTCTCTTCGGCTAGCGATTCCATCGGGGGTGCCACGAGATACACTAGCTCAAAATGGGGCTACTCTGTGGAGAAAGATATTTTCACAATCATTTTGAAATTTCAATAAAATAGTGATGTTTATCTTGTGTTTCTGCTCAGCGGTGATGAATGCTTCGCCTGGGAAAGGACGTAGGGAGTCTCCGGGGTGGCATCTGGGGTTCAAACCCAGATCTAGGATAAGGGGGGAGCCGGGTCAAATACTAGTTGGTGGCAGGGTGTCGCGAAATAGGAAGGTGTTGGGGAAGGTGACAAACCCGAAAATTACCCCAAGGGGAGCTTAGACTCCTTATTGAAATTAAATATCGATATTTTAGCTAGTTATGAGATGCAAGGGGTTGTGTCTACGGATTTTCCGGGGCCTGGATAGGAGGTAGTTCTGCTTAGCGTCAATAACAGTTGGGCGTGTTTGTGTGTGGTCGGAGGGGGGCTGTATGAAATTTATACCATGATGTCAGTAGAATACTCAATTTTTTGTGGAATAGATTCATAATGATGATGCCTGTCGGCAGGATCCTGCCATTTCCAGAGGGAGGTTTTGGTGGAAGACCTTGCAACAATCAACTTTTGCTTGGCCTTTTGCCACGTCAACTCATCGTCCTCTGGCAGGATATTCATCATGGCCTGTTCTTCTTCGTCACCCAGAGCGAAGGGAAGCAATTCGGATTGTCGCTCGGTCAGAGCTTTGCATATGCTAAAACGGCAGCGGCAGATTCACCACTTTTGCTCGAAGAGCAACGCAGCTATTTCCTCGGATTTCCGTATGGAATTCGTGCGTGTAATCCGAAAACAGGTTTCAACTAACTGATTGATATTTCTCGGTTTTAATAAATATTACCATAATAATTTCAGGTAGGTAGTTATGGAATTGCAGGCAATTGCCATTGGTCTCTGTTTGGGGTTGGTCTTTTATGTTACTCTGACGTTGTATAGAGAAGCTACGTATGTGATGCCAAGAATCTTTAAAAGATATCGCGATGGAAAGTGGAAGAAGTAGTGGTAACCATGGAATGGTTCATAGGATCAGCCCTGGTCATGGGCATAATCGTCGTTCTTGCTCTGACTGTTGGCAAGAAGAAAGGTCAGAAGAAAGGCTCTGTTCCTGGATTCTTCAGCTTTGACCAGTACAAAGAGAAAGAACTCTCCCAACGAGGAGTGTTCGACAAGACGAAATGGTAGCGGGAAAGGGGGCAAGGCAAAACGTTTAACCCGACAAAGTTAGCCCTGTATGATTTGTAATGCCATCTTTGGCAAAGAATTCGCTTGCGATAGCATGGCAACTGCTGCTTGAGCTAGTATTTGTTCTTTCACAAATGAGGTCATTTCTTGGGCAACGTCTGTATCAGATATTTGCGATTCAGCGGCTTGGAGATTCTCCGCTTGGATTTGGATGTTTGAGATGGTGTTTTCGAGTCGGTTCTGTGTTGCTCCAAGGTTTGCTCTGATGTTGTTTGTTTTTACCATCGCTGATGATATTTTTTCCAGATGATCTTGAGCTCGGGTTTGTGTTCTTATGTCTAGGAGGGGTTGGTAAATTCTAACGGAAATTCCAACGCCAGAAGGATCTTCTCCCGCATCGTTGTTGTAAGCTATCGCGTAGCTTCCATCGTCTAATGCTGTAATCGCTGGATTTGATTGATTCCCTGTGGATTCGCTGTTAACCATAAATTCATTCCCAAGTTTTGATCCGTTATAGGCGAAGATTTGTGCGCCAGTCGCCCATCCAATTTTTCCATCAAACCCCCCTGAATTATAGGAAACAATGAATGATCCGTTTTTAAGGTCTGCGATAACGGGCGCGTGTTGGTCGTTAGTTGTTGCTTCGTTCACCTTAAATTCAGGTTTGTATACTGTGCCGTCCTGATTGTATATCTTTGCATAAACACCCCAGCTAGTCGGAGTGTCTTGTTCGAATGATGACCAAGAGACAACATATTTTCCGTCTGAAAGAGATTGGACGGATGACCAGTTTTGAGAATTTGACGTATAATCGTTGACTAATGTGTTGTTCCCAACTTTTGCCCCACTTGTGTCATATTCTTGAGAATAAATCCCATAACTACTTGGGTCAGGGCCGCCCCCGCCTCCTCCAGAGTATGTGACTATTGTATTCCCATTTGTAAGTTTAGTGATTGATGGTATTATATTTGATCCGTTTGGGTGGTCGCTGACAATGGATTCATTTGTTAAAGGATTTCCCTCGTTGTCGAATATTCTAAATATTGTATTCGACCCTGCGCCTCCTTGTTGATCCGACGACCAAACTGCTGCAAAACGGTTGTCGTCCAAGGCAACCAAAGGATTTCCTACATATTGTATGGATGTTTGTTGATCGTTTGGTGTCGTGTTGTTTAGCCGAAATTCACTTCCTATTTTTGAGCCATCTTTTTGAAGAACCTGTCCATAGACTCCTAGTCCAGATCCATCTTGTCCATTGGACGCCCATGTGACAAGTAAGTTGCCATTCCCTAGTGTTGTTGTTTTTGGTTGTGTCTGGTCGCTAGAGTTGTATGTATTTACCTGGAATTCAGATCCAACTTTATTTCCTACAGCATCCATAACTTGGCCATGAATCGACCATCCTGTTTCCCCTTGGTTTTGCGATTGCCATACGGATAGGAAATTTCCACCCTCTATTGAAGTTAGAGAAGGGTATTCTTGGTCGCCGGCTGTGAATGTGTTTACTTGTTTGCTACTCCCGTCTGGTTCGTACATTGGTATCGAGTCTGGCAAGACTGATCCAACGATGTTTGCATTGCTAAATAATGAAGGAAGTCTTGAATCATTGATTGAAATGGAATAGTAGTCTTCTGCTGAGTTATTGCTTGTGCCAAAATGGACAACAAGTGGTCCAGAAGAATTTAGGCCTGATGTATTGGATATTCCAGACAAATTACCATTAAGAAGAGGTATCCCATTGAAGTCAGTCGCATTTGAAATACGCTGTATTTCAAGTGCCATAGCTTGAAACTCACTGTTTATTATCGCTCTTTGATCGTCAGTGTAAGTTCCAGTAGCTGCTTGTTCTGCCAGTTCCTTCATCCGAATCAACTTTTCATCGACAACTTGTAAGGCCCCATCCGCTGTCTGGATCATGGAGATGGCATCGTTAGCGTTCCTTATTCCTTGGTTCAAGGTGCTGACATCAGATCGCATTAACTCCCGGACAGCGAGTCCGGCAGCGTCATCGGCGGCGGAATTGATCCGTAGCCCAGACGACAACCGCTGGGTCGACGTACTCAGCGCCCCATAGTGGGCTGACAGATTTCTGGCGGAGTTCATCGCCATGAGGTTGTGGTTTATGATCAATGCCATGGGGCGGCATCTCCTTCCTTGTTCAGCGGGCATTTCCCGGCAAATCACCGGAATTATTTTCCGGTGGCCCGGGGCCTGAACCACCAGAAATCAAGGCTCAGGCGGAAAAATTGGCATAAAATAAAGTTTACTTGTTAATATCTAGCAAATTACATACCTAACTTTCTTATAAGAACGACTCGCTAGCCCTAGACTGTCCGAAAAGGACGGTTCCATGGGCGAGATTCTTAAGGTTTTCGGGAAACGTGTCCGGGCATTGCGCCGGGCAAAGGACATGACCCAGGAGCAGCTTGCGGAGCGGGCGGGGCTGTCCCTCCAAAGCGTTGGGGAGATCGAGAGGGGTAGGGGGAATCCGACCTTGGTGAATATCGAAAGATTATCCGCCGCACTCGAGGAAGATTTGGCATCCCTCTTTGACCTCGGGGATGTCGGCATGACGCGGGAACAGGTGCAGAAGGAACTTCTGGAGTTGCTGGCCGGGGCCAGTGAAGAGCAAGTGCGAGCGATCCTGACCATGGCCAGGGTACTGATCCAGAAGTGACCGGGGATTGCCCCCGTCAACATTCAATCATCCTCGGGCAACATCAAGGTCAGAACTGGCTCCCCCTGATCACCAGGACCAATGTGCACGATGACGTCCACCGTCTCCGTTTTCCCAGGGGCCATGAGGAATGCGACCCGGACTGTCGCTCGATCCGCGCCGGCGTGATTCTTTCTGGCTGCACAGAGCACTAGGAACAGCAGATCATGGAGGCGGCCAGCTGTGGACTGACCCTCGCCTGTCAGCCCGGTGGGTGGTTCGACGTATCCGTTGTAAAGGGTAGCGGTTACGACAGTATGCACCTTGAACCCGACTCCCTTGGCCGCGTCGGTGACATCGATTAGAACCCCGTCCTCGATTGCTTGTGCCCTGGTATACGAATAAATCAGATTCCATTCGTTATCGCTGGTCATCTTCTTGCTCCTGTTCTTGAGTGGTTAGAAGGGCATCGAGTTTGAATCGAAAGCTTTTACATAGTTCTAAACCTACCTCTGCACATGAACGGGTCATATCGTCATGGATTCCTTCAGATTGTTTGCTCATGATCTTGAAAAGTTGTTCAATTGGATGAAATCCATTGATTATCTCCGATTTTAGATCAAGAAGGTCTTGATGATTTTTCTCCATAGTTTTGGCCTTTGTTTTTATAAAGGTTGTCAGGAATGTTCTCTGTTTAAGAAGTTGCTCAAGAAGAAGTGATAGGTGAAGAAACTTCGCAGGATGCTATTGCTAACACCCTGCGAAGTCGGCATAAAACTTACTCGTCGGAAGCGTCGTTCATCTCTTGGACGAACTGTTCCTGGTCGGCCGGCGACATCCGCTCGAAGGAGTCGTGCATCTCTTCACGTTCAGGATCAGGACCGAGGTCAGGTGCGCCAGGGATAAAGACGGGGCCAAAGGGATTCTCAACCATTGGATTTACCTCCATTTTTCATTAAGAAGACGAGCAAGTACCGCAAGAACCTGCGGTTACAGGTTCAAGGGGAAAAATACCCTCGGTGCTGGGGCCAGGTCACGGGGAAGGTGGAGTGGTTGGGACGGCAGGCACTGGAAACGGACATTGAGAGTATACGGGGCTTCCCTGGGATTTGGGACCAGGGTGAGACAAAGGGGGGAGCTTTAGGGAAAAACCCCAGGAAGGGGGCCTAGGGCGCGAATCCAGGGGGTGTCCGGGGAAGGAGTCCAACCCCCAAAATTCCCCCATGGGGTGCTTGAGCTGTTTGCTCCGAAAAAAATATGGCTATTTTAAGTAGTTATGTTTTGCAGGTTGCTGCATTTTTCGATTTTCAGCAGATGGAGTGGGAAATCGGTCTTTTGGGAGTGTAGTAAGTGTGTCGTGTCATTTGAAGTTTTCTTCTGTAATTTCGGTTGAATAAATTGATTTTGGTGAAATGTGCTGGAAATGGTTGGTGCCGGATGGCAGGAATCTGCCATTTTTAGGTCCTGTTTCTTGTAAATGGGCGTGAAGCTGGCGGTCCAGGGTCAAGTTGGAGGGGGAGGGGAGTGTCTCCAATATAATCATCCGGTATAATGAACTTTTCAAATGCGCGGTTGCCCGCGTTTTTGGAGCGACATAAGTTTGAATTCAGGTGACAAATTCGACCTCGCCGTTATCCATATCTAGCCACTCTTCCGAAATTGATTGTATTGACATCCTTTGTTTTTTCAGTACAGTTTACTCTCGAACATTGACATTAAATCCTAAGGAGACGCTACCCATGCCTGGAAAAGAATCGAAATTCGATGCGGTGAAACTTCGCACTTTGATTATCGGAAACAAGACCGCTCAGCAGATCATTGATTCTTTCGGGATTGATAAGGTGACTTTGAAAAATCATCTCCTGAAATTGATGCAGATGGATGAAAAGTTTTATAAGATCGAAGGGATGGAGACTCGGGCGGTTTCTGGAAATGTGAAGTTCTCAACCACTGGACTTCGCCTGTCCCCGACCCTTTTGTCAAACTATGGTTTCACCCTGGGCGACGAATTCAAGGTGTCCTGCCTGGAAGAAGGGAAGATTGTGCTGGAGCAGAAGTAGTTTGTTCCGGTAACGAAAAGTGAAAGCCCACGTGGTCCAAGTTGGGGCGTGGGCTTTTTCACTTGTACGTTTTGTAAAGCTTAAGCGCTTGTGTCTGGGCTAAATATTTGATCTATTGCGTTCTTTAAGTCTTCGAGGATGATTGGCTTTGATAAGTAGCCGTCCATGCCATGGGCCAAAAATTTTTCTCGGTCTCCAGCCATAGCATGAGCAGTCAGAGCTATAATAGGTATTTTGGAGAAGTTTTTGTTTGAATTCCTTATCGCTATAGTCGTTTCTACTCCATCAAGATTCGGCATTTGTATATCCATCAGAATTAAATCGTAATTTTCAGATTTTAGCAACTTTAAAGCTTCAACTCCGTCTTTTGCGCATAATGGAATGTGACCAATTCTTTTAACGAAGCTAGATATTGTCAATTGGTTAACGTAGTCATCTTCAGCGATAAGTATTTTTAGATTCGAAAAATTTTCGTGAGTGATGTCGGTAGTTTTATCTGTCTCCTCTAGGATCGGAGGCTCAGTAATCTTAAAAGGAATTGCAATACAAGTTGTAGTACCCCCTCCCTCATTGTTGTCGACAGTAATACTGCCTTCCATGATTAAAAGTAATTTTTTTACAATTGAAAGTCCAAGGCCTACTCCTCCGTATTTACGGGTCAAAGAACCATCAACTTGGGTGAAAGGGACAAAAATTTCATCGAGCTTATCTTCTGGGATTCCAATGCCGGTGTCAGATATTTCTATAAAAATGTGTATTGTTTTCTTTACTGTTAGTGAATTAATCGAGATATATACGCGCCCGTGTGGGGTAAACTTAATTGAATTTCCGAAGATATTAAATATAATTTGCCTGAGTCTGCCTGAATCTCCGTAAATAATTTCAGGAATAGATTTGTCAATGCGCGTAGAAAGTTGAATTTGTTTCGTTGTTAACTCAGTTATGAAAGTGTTGACAACGTCTTCTATGAGGTGGTTGATACTGAATCCATGATTTTCTAGGGTGACACTGCCTTGTTCTATTCGAGATAAGTCTAAAATGTCAGAGATTAAACGAGTTAAATTTCTGCCAGAACTAAGTGCAATATCAATATACTCGCTTTGCTCATGATCCGGGTTCGTAGATTCAAGTAATTGAAGCATACCCATGATCCCGTTTAATGGCGTTCTTATTTCATGGCTCATGTTGGCTAAAAATTCAGATTTTGCTTTATTCGCAGCTTCAGCAGTTTTTTTTGCTTTTTCAAGCTCAAGTTCCTGTTGTTTGCGTGTTGTGACATCGAGAAACATTACTGCTATCTGGTCAAGAAAAATTCGAAAGCAAAGAATTTCATAAATACCGGATATGTTGGCGTCCTCATATCCTAGTTGCTCAGTGTGCCATGTTTTACCCGTTTGCAATGCCTCGAGATAGCGAGCAGATATATCGTTTTCTGCAAGCATTGGGAAAGCGTCGGCAATATTTTTTCCAATTAAATCAGAGTGATTTATACCTAGTATTAAGTCTGCTGCTGGGTTCGCACCGCTAAATACGAGTGCGTTTTCGACAAGTTCATAGATATGTATGCCGATGGGCGTCTCATGAATTATTGAGCGGAGAGTCTCTTCGCTTTTTACGAGTGCTCGTTCAGCCTTTTTTTGGTGAAGTATTTTTGAAACGGAGTCCATTAACAGTGTTAACTGGTAGACGTCACTACTAGAGTAGTCAGTGTCTTTGTTCCCCATGCCAACGACTAAAATTATCTTGTTTTCTTTGAACACTGGAATCGTCATGAATGATTTCAAAAGAGCATGTCCAGTGGGAAACCCCTTTTTTAATGCGTGCTCCTCCTCAAATTTGTTTAGAATTATCGGCTTGCGTTGGCGGACCGCTTCTCCCCAGATGCCAGTTTTGTCTAGTTCATAACGAGCTTGCGGAGACGTGATGCTACATTCATGCATAACTTCATTTGACCACGTGTTTAAAGTAAAAACACGTCTATCCTCGTCGTAGTGATAAATATATCCAATTTTACTCTCAGTTAGTTTTATAGCTTCATCGAGAGCAAAATCCAAAAACTCCTGGGCAGAAGTGAATGGATGTTGGAGAATATTTACAAGGGAAAGTAACCTCGTTTCGTTTCGAAGAATTTGTTCTTCAGATTTTTTGCGATCAGTTATGTCGACAAAGGTTACAACAACTTGGAGCAGTTCATTTTGTTGATCAAACTCAGGAAAAGCATTAACTAGAACCCAAACTAAGTCGTTGTGCAAAGGACGATTTATCCCTAAAATTAAATTCCTCACTGGGGAACGAGTAGCGATCACCTGAGATACTGGGTATTCTACGAAGGACATTTTCGTTCCATTTTCATGAATAAAAAACCACTCAGGATCTATCGCATTTTTCCCTTTCAGTTGGGAAATGGAAAGCCCAAGTAGCTGAGAAGCTTGGTCATTAGCGACAATTATTCTAGAATCCGATGCGTGGACAACGACTCCTGCATGAAGATTTTGGATGAGGTCATAATTTTTCTTTTCACTTTCCTGTAAAGCTTTTTGTGTCATTTTGCGTTCTGTATGGTTGACGTAAATGCTCATTCCGCCTATACAGGTATTGTTTGTGTCATAAAGTGGAAAAATATTTGCTATGATATGAAGGTCATTTTCAAGATGATCCTTGGTAGGAACCTCAAGGTCGCGATAAACAGTTCCCTGACGAAGGGTGTGACTCATAAAAGTTATATGTGTTGGGTCATTATAAAAAACTTCACCCAAAGTTTTTCCGTAAGTGGTTTCAATAGGTCCAATAATTTTGAGCATTTCTAGACATGCTAGATTCGTTTGGAGAATACGCTCTGAGGTGTCGACAAGGAAATAAGGCATTGGAAGACAACTTAAGACAGTGTTGAACAATCCTTTGTCGTACATAGCTGTCTTGCTAAGAGCCTCCATCTCTTTGGATATTTGGCTATTAAATTCTTTAGGGTGTGACATCGGGTTCCTTGGGTATTTAAAGGTGTTAACCTTGCATCATAAAGTTGCAGTTGTCTTGGCTTCGTGTAACGTAGTGTTTAGTTTTAAATCTTAAAAAGAGTGAGTTTTTTCTGAAAAGAAAAAACTTATCTCGGAAAATTTTCAATATGTTGCTTTGACTGGTATTTTTCAATCAATTTTACAGAAACCTGCGGAACCTTGTGTAGGTCGGGTTTTGACATTTGCTCGTCTGCTCCAACCGATTGGCCCTTGTGGTATAGTTCTTCAGTGATGATTGAAGAATAAAGCAAAACAGGCAGATTTTTTAAAAGTGAATTTTGTTTAATTTTCTTTGTGAGAGTGAAGCCATCCATTTGAGGCATTTCGATATCTGTTATAACGATGTCAAAATCAAGTTGTTTTGGAAGTGAGTCGTCTGAAGTATCAGATGCACGCTGGTTTAAATAATTCCAACAGTCGAAGCCATTTGTGAACTCACGTACTTCAAAGTTTGCTTCTCCCAGAGAAATTCTTAGCATTTCGCGGATTAGTTTGGAATCGTCAGCTATTAAAGCTCGGTATTTCTTCTCTGAAATGAAACGGTCGATTTTCGCTTCAATCGTGACACCCGTCATATCAGAGATCATGTATTCTAAGTCAAGGAGTTGAATAATTTTTTCTTCGATTTGAATGATCCCAACTATGCAGTTCTCTTTGTAAGATGCTACTAGTTTGTCTGGTGATTCGACTTGGGTCCAATCCAGTCGATGAATTTCAACGACACCTGAGACTAAGAATCCGGCTATTTGCTTACTGAATTCAGTCACAATTATTATTTCATTTCTGAACTTTTTTTTAGGCAGCTTAAGCCATTTTGAAAGGTCGAGCACAGGTAAGATTTCACCCCGTAGAGGAATAACTCCCATGAAACAGGGATTGACATTGTCGTAGGTAAGTTCAAGCCCTGGATTTTCAATTACTTCCACGACTTTGGCAACGTTAATTCCGAACGAATTAACTTCAAGTGGTGATTCCTCATCTTTTTGTGACGAAATAAAAAACTCTAAAATTTCAAACTCGTTAGTCCCTGTTTCGAGTAGTATTTCTTGTGACATGGGTTTCCTCTTTTAGCGTATGCTATGATGGACTTGCTTTTGAGTTCATGGTGTTGGCCGACATATTTATAAGAAAATTTGAAAGTAGACGTACGATTTGACAGAAATCGTTTTCGTGAAAATTTTGCTCTACCTCTTCGAGTATTATTTCCGAATTGTAGAGGGAAATAAGTATGTTTTCTTTGCCCGCATTGTTATATGCTTTGAGAAATCTTTTATCTTCAAGAACTATTAAGTTAATAAAATATATGGCTAAAAAACTTTTGTTGATCTGGGTCCTGTCTTTGGTTTCTCCCAAAAGTTTATTCCCAACCATTTGAATCATTTCAGAAAGCTGTTTATTCGTATCTATGGCTTGGCAAAGATTCATCTGTGTGCTCATTGCAAGGAGGTGGGGGAAGGCCCCACCTCCTTGCGTAAACCGCTAAAATTTTTCGAAGTCGTGATCGTCCATATCCAAATCAATTTTTGCGGTAGAAGTTTGCTTTCTGGACGTGGAAACAACCCGTGCACGGCCAGTAGGCAATGCTTTTGGTGTTGCACGTCGTCTATTAGCAGTAGTGCCAACTTGGAAAAATTCAATTGTGCTTTGAAGTTGTTCAGCTTGACTCGAGAGTTCTTCAGATGTCGATGCCATTTCCTCGGAAGCAGATGCGTTCTGTTGGACAACCTGATCAAGTTGAGTAATGGCTTTATTTATCTGATCTGCTCCAGAGTTTTGTTCCATACTGGACGCAGCAATTTCCTGGACGAGTTCTGCCGTCCGCTGGATGTCTGGGACCATCTTGGTCAACATTTGCCCAGCTTGCTCAGCAATTCGAACACTCGAGGTCGAAAGATCAGAAATTTCCGAGGCAGCACTGCCACTCCGTTCAGCCAGTTTCCTGACTTCTGCGGCTACGACCGCAAACCCTTTACCGTGTTCACCTGCTCTAGCTGCTTCGATAGCTGCGTTAAGGGCTAACAGGTTGGTCTGACGTGCTATTTCTTCGATAATCGAAATCTTTTCAGCAATATTTTTCATGGCGGTCACAGCTGAAATGACAGCTTTTCCACCTTCTTGAGCGTCTTGTGCGGCTTTGACTGCAATAGACTGGGTTTGCTGGGCATTCTCAGCATTTTGTTTTATGTTTGAGGACATTTGCTCCATGGATGAAGAAATCTCTTCAACGCTGGCCGCTTGTTCTGTTGCACCTTGAGACATGCTTTGAGCTGAAGCAGATAATTCTTCTGAACCAGAAGCAACATTCTCTGAGGCAGATTGAATTTCAGCCACAACCTCACGCAATTTTACAACCATAGTATTAAGGGATGCTGCCAAAATACCGATTTCGTCTTTTTGATCTATTTCAAGGGTTTTGGTGAAATCTCCGTTAGACATGGCTTCGGCAAACTGAACACCCTTTTGAACTGGCCCCGTAATTGCTTTTGTTAAAACGACTGAAACGATAATACCTAGGAGAAGGGCGATAGAAAGTCCTACAACCATGGTAGTAGAGGCAGTCCCAAGACTGGTGACTGCTTCCTTCGAAATCTCACTTGTTTGATCCATACCTGCAAGTGATGTCTGAGCCGCAGCACTTAAAACTGCTTGGCCGATCTCTGTCCTTTTGACGTTGATTTTTTGTAATTCATTCCAATTTGTAACTAGACCTGTCATCGCAGATTTGTAAGCTTGTGCTGATTCACTGGTTGTTGCTAACTGCCGAATATTTGCTTCGGCAAACGTAATGCTTTTTATTTTTGCCAGTAAATCTTCAATCTTTGGGAAGTTACTCATTGCTCCTTCAAGAATTTTAGGTTCCCTGAGGGCTTGCGCTTTCCAGACCAAAATGCGTGTTTCATTTCCAATGTCTATGACATCGTTGATCATTGAAACTTTGCTGGTCCTTTCTTTAAGCTTGTCGCCAGATGTTCCATTGGAGATTTCTTTGGCAAGAGCATCTTCTTGACTTTTAAGGAAATCGCTTGTGTTTTTTGCGTAGCTAGTTGCTGCAGTGTCAAGTAGTTTTCGGTCTTTATCTAGTGCTTGGATTTGAGCTACGGTTTGATCGGCAAGTTTTGAATATTCATTAACTTTGCTTTGGGCCAGAGCAACGTTTTCCCGCAGCTTGACCAAGTCAGAGTACTTGTCGGCATGTGTTTTGGCATCAGATAAATGCTTTTGAACTTGGCTAAGTTCCTTTTTACCTTCTTCGAGAAAAGAGGTTTCTTCTGAAAGACTGTATCCGCGCCAGGCATACATTGTTAAAAATGATGAGCGTTCGACGTTGGTGGCAATAGCTACTTCTGGTACGTATTCGTCTGACAATTTTTTTGCATCGTGTTCAACGTTTGTCATGTTAAACACAGCCATTCCTCCAAGAGAGCATGCTATCAAAATGAGGATGCCAAAGCCAATGCCTATCTTCATTCCAAGTTTAAGATTTCGCATCTTATCCTCCTGATTAGTATTTGGTCAGTTCAAAATGAAGTTGCGACGGTCCATTTGAAAAGAATGATTATAGAGCTATGGCAGCCTGTTCGTTCTCCACAGCATCGAGAACGTTGGCTAACTCCTGTGAGCTGAACACTTTATTGATGTCTAAAATTATAATAAATACTTCATCTGACCGACCCATCCCGACAATGAAATCTTTTCGAATGGCAGTGCCCATATTTGGCGGTGGTTCGATTTGTCCTGCATCCATTTCGTAGACTTCTCGGACAGAATCCGAAAGAATCCCGAAAACAGTTTGGTCACCTTCAAAATTTACTTCGGTAATTATGATGCACGTATTAATGGTTTTTTCGGTTTGGCCGAGGCCGAACTTTACTTTGAGGTCGACTACTGGGACTGCGTGACCTCTTAAATTGATAACACCACAGATATAGTCCGGCGTCCTAGGCATTCTGGTGATGGTCACATACTCAAGAACTTCTCTTACATGATTGATACTTAAGGCGTATAACCCTTTTTCTAGGGTAAAAGTCAAGTACTGGTCATCGCAGCTATCTGTAGGTTCTTTCATCGATTTCCCCCGTCAGGTTTCCGGGTTTCAGGGTGAGTGACGATGCTATTTCTTTCGATGAAGCCTCCCGCGTTGTACCAATGCAGTGAGAGTGATGGTTATTTAAAAAGCAATTCATATGCGCTCCCAAATATCGCTTCGTAAAAACTGGTAGAGTCTGGAAATATAATTTTTTTTACCTCCGGTGCAAAATTTTTTCAAGCTAAATGTTTTGAGCAAAGTAGTTGCGCAAACGAGTTCAGTGAGTTATTTTTTACGGTCAGGGCTTTAAGCATAAAGTGGGATTTGCAATGTCGTTGCGTTTATAATCTGACATATGTCTCGTCTGGCATAGAAAATTACTATTTAAAGCAGATGTTTTTTGAATATTGACGTTGGCGATTTCCTGTGATTTTGGTCTAACGGAAGTCCAACCAACGTGACGATTGGGAAAGCATCGGGAACGGGCCAAGGTGTCCGAGGGGAAAACCCGAATCCAGATTTCCCCAAGGGAGGGTTGCAGGTGTTTTCTGAGAAAAATACAACGAAGTTACCGACTTTTGAAAAGTCCAGTTTACTGGAATTTTTGATTTTCAGTTGATGGATAGAAATGTTAAATATTTGGAATTGGATCGACGACAACGGCGGAAGAGGGCATTTCGGACCAGAAACGATGGTGTCGGATCGCAGGACTCTGCCATTTTTCAGCCCCGTGATGGTGCTACAGTCATTAAAACTTCCCTGTCCCTGATCCTGGAGTGGGGTAGGGCGGCTCAGTAATGTTAACCACCTGTAATCGAATGCTTTTTCCAAATACGAAATTTCCTTCGTTTTTGACTGGACTGAAAAGCACTTATTGGACAAATTTCGTGGTTTTACAAGATTTAAGAAGTTTTCTTTGGTGGAGTAGCTCTTGAATTCTTATGAGCCTATCAAAAATTTCAGACATGATGTTGTTTATTCCAGAATTTAAAAAAAGAACGTAGACGTGTTCGACAAAACTAGCATCTAAGTAGAATATGTTGAACAAGCGTTCCCTAGTATTTGTTTGGAATATCGCATCAATTTCTTTGAAGTTGAGAGCTAATAGCTCGGAATAATACATGACGAGTAGAACTTTCTTTTCGAAGGTTGTTGAAGACGATTCGCCTAGGATGCCTTCTGAGATAGTTCTAAGGTCTTTGTAGGGCATAGCAATCGTATGGGTTGTGGGGTGACTCACACATGTCTTTTGGAAAAATGCAAGTTCACCCCAGTTGGTCTTAGTTAAAGTTTCTATGGACGATATGCCCTAACGGATCAGACAGTAGCCTGATATAGTTAAAATTATTCTCAATTACCCTCTCCCTAATGCAAACGGTTTCTTTCCAGCAGTAAGTGCAGTAGTACCAGAACTACCCTCAGATTTCATCTCGTCAATGAGTCGCTTTAGGACCTGGGCCTGAGTGGCCAATTCACCGACTGCCTGTGCCGATTGTCTCATTCCATCGGAGGTTTCCATGGAAACCCTGTTGACGTCTTCAATGCTTCGGTTGATCTCTTCGCTAGTTGCGGATTGTTGTTCGGAAGCTGTTGCGATAGCCCGCACTTGATCCGTAGTTAAATCAACAAGCGTGACAATTTCATTGAGAGAATCACCTGCTTTTGTCGCTAGAATCGTAACCGAACTGATCCTTTTTACTGCTAAATCAACGTTTCCAATGTTTTTATTGGCTTCGTTCTGGATGCCCCTGATCGCATCGCCTACTTCCTTCGTCGCGGTCATGGTCTTCTCTGCCAATTTCCGAACTTCATCAGCTACTACGGCAAATCCTCGTCCTGCATCACCTGCCCGAGCAGCTTCAATCGCTGCATTGAGGGCAAGAAGGTTTGTCTGGTCAGCAATATCTGAAATAACATTAAGAACTTGCCCAATTTCTAGAGCTCGTTTTCCAAGTAAAGTCATATCGTTTTTCAATTCAAGAGCTGTAGATTCTACTTCAGCAATACCTGTGACAACTTCAGTCACCACAGTAGATCCATCTTGTGCTTGATGTTTAGCTTGGTCTGCGGTTTCTGCCGCCTGAGAAGCATTCTTCGCTACTTCCATAACCGTAGCGTTCATTTGTTCCATGGCAGTCGCAGTTTCTGCTACTCGTTGTGACTGAATTTCAGCCCCTTGAGTCGATTGTTCTATCTGTGCCGATAACTCTTCTGATGCAGAGCTAACAATTTCTACGACACTTTCAATAGAACTAGCCGCTGCAGTCATGCCTTCAGCTTTTGCATGTTCAGCAAGTGCTTTTGCTTCTTCAGCTTCTTTCGTGGCGATTTTCGCGTGTAAAGATTCTTCTTCAGCTTTTCTACTGTTTGTTTCTGCCTCGGAAATTTTAGTTTTTAAATTTGAAATCATGGTGCTTAATGAAGATTTCAAGCTCCCAAGTTCGTGCGTGAACTTTTCGTTGATTTCAGCTTCTAAATTTCCCCCGGAAACTTTTTGTGCATACTGAATAAGATGGTTGATCGGTGTTGTGATCGATCTTGCTACAAAAAATGCAATTAAAAGTGATAAAATAAGTGTGGTTCCGATGACGACATAAACTTTTGTGAGTGATGAAGATATCTCGGTTTGAATTGTCGAGAGGTTTTTCGCTATAGTTGCCATTTCTTTTGTACGGACAGAGTTCAGGGAGTCGATGACTTGAGTAATCGTAGAGAAAAAATCTTTACCGTTTATCCCAAAATTCCCTTCTTTTGATTTTACAAGTACTGTGTTGAATCCTTTGTTTGTGTCCAGCCACGCTTGCGATTTTCTGGTTTCATCCAGAAGGGAGTGTGCTTGGGCTCCAAGTACAAGAGCTTTTGATTCAAGGTTTGCATCGATGTTGGATTTGAATGTAATGAGACGAGTAAACATCTCTTCGTTGATAGGCTTGTCAGCTGTTAGGATACCAGAAACAGTAGCACGGAGTTTTCCTGCATTCTCTTTTGCAGTCTCTAGTATGATGATGGTCGTCAAAGATTTTCCGAATCCTCGGGTTGTTTTGGAGTTAGCGATAGCTGTTTCGCTGGTCATCAAATCTGCAATGATTTTCCCATATGCATCGACAACTTCTCTCGCTGGTGAATTTTGATTCGCCTGAGTTCGTACTTTTTCAATGTTTGAGACTGCTTGAGAAATGGCTTCTTTGACTTGTGGGGTAAGGTTTTCCGTTTTAAGCGCATCAATTACGGGTTTGATTTGATTGTCGGATAATTTCCTCTGTGAATTCATATCGTCTTGAGAACCGCCGGAGAGATATATGGAGGTTCGACCACGTTCTTTCTGTAGTTCGTGAACTAAATCAGATGTTGCAATAAATAGTTGCGTATTCTTTGACATTTTGTCTACTATATTAGATTCGTCGATGCTGATTTTGGTGTAAAGAATGCTGATCGCCAGAAATGCGATAAGTGGAATCGTCGTCAGCAGGATTAGTTTGCTGGAGATTTTCATGGTACTATATCCTTCTAAATCGGTGATGTTTTGGCTAAGCGAGATACTCTTAGTCTGGGAAGACGTTAACACCTTTCTTAGTCCAAGGGCAAGTAGGGTAGTGCTTTGAATAATTCGAAATTATAGGTCTAATTTGACACAGGTTGAGTTTGGCATACCTTAGTCCCACCTGGATAGTACGAGCGCCCGAGGAGGAACCCACCAGTTCTCAGATTTCCATAGACAGACAGCTGATTGCTGAGACAAAAGCTACGAAAATGTAGGTTGTTAAAAAATCCAGTTTACTGGAACTATTAATTTTTTGTTGATGGGTAGAATACGGAGTTCTTAAGCCACGCAATGAGTGCGGACCAGAAACGAGGGTGGCGGATGGCAGGATCCTGCGATTGTTTAGTTTGTAATGCCGTCACCCATCGCCCCTGAAAATGTCCGGTTTGATGAATAAAAGTGTCCAGGCAATCTAAGCGGCGGCTACTATAGGTCTGCCTCGATCCAGAGTCTTGGTAAAGGAAAGTGAAAGCCCACGTAGTCCAAATATTTGGGGCGTGAATTTCATTGATCACTTTGAAGTAACTTTGTTCCTGCCTGTTTTTTTTGATTCATACAGAGCTTCATCTGACCGGATTATTAATGAATCCTGAGTGTCTGCTTGGGTTACTTCTGTTGCGCCAATGCTTATAGTGATATTGAAATTTCTTGTGAAACTAATTTTCTCTACAATCTCTCGTATTTTTTCAGCAAATATAAGTGCCGATTGAATGGTAGTTGAGGGCAGCAGTAAAACAAATTCTTCGCCTCCCCATCGAGCAAAAACGTCGTTGGTTCTAATGTTTTTGGAAATTTCTGAACTCAATTTAACAAGAACTTCGTCGCCTATCATATGGCCGTAGATATCGTTTATTTTTTTGAAAAAATCAATGTCAAAAATACAAAGAGAAAAAATGGTGCCGTGACGCTTGTATCGCTCAAGTTCTAGGGCGAACAATTCCGAGAATTTGTGGCGGTTGTATAAGTTTGTAAGCTTGTCCCTGGAGGCTAATCGATCTTTTTCTTCAATTAGTGAGTTTGTAAACTTTAGCAGGGTGTTCAGTGAGTTTGAAATTTCTGAAATTTCGTCATCGTTTTTGTCGTATATTTCGATTCGGTAGTTATTTGTTGATAATATTGATTTCATTTTTATGTTTAACGTTGAAATTCGAGATGAAAATAAATTCAAATACTTGACAAAGAATATGAAAGAAAGAGTGATGGCTAAGATTGTTGTTGTTGATGCTGCCAGCGCAGTTGTTTTCGAAGATTTAATATTCTGGGTTAGTTTTTCTTCAATTAATGAGTTTAGCTTGTTCTGGATGGAGAGGTAGTAGTCCATGGCTTGTGTCGAAAGTCTAAACCATTCGTTCGGGCTTAGATTTATCACCTTTATCTCGCTGTATATTTGTATAAAGTTTTCGGCACTTTTTATATGGTTTGATCGAGTAATGTCTTGAGTAATTTCGGGGTATTCTTGGTTCAAAATGCTTAATAAGTTTTCTTTGGCGGCTAAGTAGTAAGAGTTTTCGCTGTCGATGTAAGGGCTGTCTTGTTCGGAAGCGCTTTTGTTGTTTAGTAATGTGGTTATATATGCCCGTAGTTTTCCGAGGTGTTCCCTGGTAGAAATTAAGTTCTCTACGATTAGATATTGTGGTGTGTGATGAAAGTTTTCAATAAATGAGTTTGAGCTGAGCGCGCGTATCAAACGATAAATAATCAGCGAATATTCTTTGGTGGTTGATGATGGCACCGACTTTCCCTGGTCCGCTTGATTTCTAATCTGAGTAATTCGAGATGTAGTGCCCGATGCATCAAGCGTGTTTGCAAATATTCCCAGTTGCTCGTCTGTATTCGAACGGGCATTTTCTAGGTTGACTTTATTCTCTGCCGTTCTGTTGGAGAAATAATTTGCTGTGAGTCCCCGTTCTTTTTGTAGTAAATGAATTAGCCTTGAATAGTTTCGTATGTAGCGAAATTCCTCAAGTAGAATTTCATTCGTGGAGATGGTTTTTAGATTTGATTGAAGCACGATAGTCATGATGCAAACTAAGAATAGTGCAATTAGCGCATAAAAACAATAGAATTTACTGCGAATTGTAGAAAGCATTGAGCCCTTCCTCTTCAGTTTTGAAAATAACAAGTCGGAGCAAAACGACCAAATCAATGGGGTTCAACTTCAAGGGCTTAGCACACTTTTTGTTAGAAATAAAAATAATTCCTTACGTTGATACTACATATTGTTGAGCAAAAAAGTCAATATGCTAGAATTCACCAATAACATGCTTCTGCTATCTTGGAAGGCGCACGGTATTGCTTAACATACTGTAATAATTAACTATTCACATTCAACGTCTCTCCCCAATGACATTTTCTCCATCTCCCCGCGAAAAATTTCTTGACCTCCCAGCCCGTGGGAGTGTAGTCCCCTCCGACCAACGACGAGCCAACAAGCGCCAACGGGTTGGTACCCGAAAATTTCTGGGGAATGGAAAATTTAGGGTTGACTTCGGGAAGAGTTTGGAATAGATATCCCCTTCCCTGATTTGAATTTAGGAGCGTAGCTCAGGGGGAGAGCACTTGCTTGACACGCAAGGGGTCGGGAGTTCAAATCTCCCCGTTCCTACCATGAACCTACAGGGAGGCTTCGGCCTCCCTTTTTTTAGATGCGTGGGGGGCTGCCCCCGGAGAAGGCGACGTGCAGGTCACAATCGAGGATCAATCCCTGGAGGCGGCGGCTGGCGAAGCCTGCGGCCAGGTTCTTGCCCGGGTCCTTTCCGGTAAACGCCTGAAAAATACGGTGGCTTGTCTTGTAGATGGCCAGCCGCGCGATCTCGCTTCGCCCCTGCCGGACGATGCCCACGAAATCGCGGCCATTGCCGCCGATACCCCCCAAGGCCTGTCTGTTATCCGCCACTCGGCTGCCCACATCATGGCCGAGGCGGTCAAGAAGCTCTTTCCTTCGGTCCAGGTCACGATCGGACCGTCGATTGAAAACGGCTTCTACTACGATTTCGCGTACGAGCGTCCGTTTACCCCCGAAGATCTCGAAGCCATTGAGGCGGAGATGCACAAAAGCATTGCCGCCAACCACCAGTTTGCCTGCACCTATGTGCCCAAGGCCGACGCCAAGGCGCTTTTCGCCTCCCAGGGCGAGAGCTATAAGCTCGAGATCATGGACGAGAACATCGTCGGGGACATCGTGTCGCTCTATCGCCACGGCGCGTTTACCGACCTGTGCCGCGGCCCACACGTGCCGGCCACCGGCATGGTGCGGGCCGTCAAGCTGTTGTCGGTGGCCGGAGCCTACTGGCGCGGCGACGAAAAGCGTCCCATGCTCCAGCGTATTTACGGCACGGCCTTTGCCTCCGAAGCCGACCTCAAGACCTACCTGCGCCACCTGGAAGAAGCCAAGAAGCGCGACCACAGAAAGCTCGGCGCCCAGCTCGACATGTTCAGCTTTTCCGAGGAAGTGGGCGCGGGCATGTGCATCTGGCATCCCAAGGGCGAGCTGGTGCGCACGATCCTTGAAGATTTCGAACGCCGCGAACACTTGCGCCGGGGTTATGATCTGGTGCGCGGGCCGCTGATTTTGCGTCGCGAACTCTGGGAACGCTCGGGGCACTACGACAATTACCGCGAGAACATGTATTTCACCGAGATCGACGAGCAGTCCTACGGCATCAAGCCCATGAACTGCTTGGCGCATATGCTCATTTACAAGTCGCGCATCCGCAGCTACCGCGATCTGCCCCAGCGGTATTTCGAGCTGGGCGTGGTGCACCGCCATGAGAAATCCGGCGTGCTCCACGGACTTCTGCGCGTGCGCCAGTTTACCCAAGACGACGCCCATATCCTGTGCCGCCCGGATCAACTCCAGGAGGAGATCACCGGCGTGGTGCGTTTTGTCCAGGATGTCGTCGGCCTGTTCGGCTTCGACTTTGAGGCTGAGCTGTCCACCCGTCCGGAAAAGTCCATCGGCGCTGACGCGGACTGGGAACGCGCCACCAAGGCCCTGGTCGACGCCATGGAGTCCATCGGCCTGCCCTATGAAGTCAACGAGGGCGACGGAGCCTTTTACGGACCAAAGATTGACATAAAGCTCAAGGATGCTTTAGATCGCCGGTGGCAGTGCGCCACCATCCAGTGCGACTTCACCTTGCCGGAACGCTTCGACCTTGTGTATACGGATGCTGATGGGGAGCGAAAACGGCCGGTCATGTTGCATCGGGTCATCTTGGGCGCAGTGGAGCGTTTCCTCGGCGTGCTCATTGAGCACACGGCCGGGGCCTTGCCCACCTGGCTTGCCCCGGTGCAGGCCCGCATCCTGATCGTGACGGATGCCCAGAAAGAATTTGCCGAGCAGGCGTTGGCCAGGCTCAAGGATGCCGGCATCCGGGCAGAACTTGATGATCGTAACGAGAAACTGGGCTTCAAGGTTCGCGAGGCCCAGGTCGAGAAGATCCCCTACATGCTCGTGGCAGGGGACAAGGAAAAGGAACTCGGCGGCCTGAACGTGCGGCTGCGTTCCGGGGAAAATCTTGGCGTCAAGACCCTGGACGAAGTAGTGCTGCTGATCACGGCCGATTGCCAAGAACCCTTCAAGCGTGGAGGAATGCGCTATAACTTCTGCTCCCAGTAGTGATCCTCGGTGTAATCACCGGATCCGCGCCCGCGAGGTGCGGGTAATTGCCGACGACGGCTCGCAGGTAGGGATTATCCTTACCAGTGAGGCGTTGCGCATGGCCCAGGAAAAGGGCCTGGACCTCGTAGAGGTCGCGCCCAATGCCGAGCCGCCTGTCTGCCGGATCATGGATTTCGGCCGCTTCAAGTACCAGCAGCAAAAAAAGGTGCAGGAAGCCCGAAAGAAAGCAACCACGGTTCAGCTGAAGGAAATTAAGGTTCGGCCCAAAACCGACGAGCACGATTACCAGACCAAGCTCAAGCATATCCGTCGTTTTCTTGAGGACGGGGACCGCTGCAAGGTCACGGTGTTTTTTCGTGGACGCGAAATCGTGCATAAGGACCGGGGACAGGTCATCCTGGCCCGGGTGGTGGTCGATCTTGGCGAGCTGGCCAAGGTGGAGCAGGAGCCCCGTACTGAAGGGCGCATGATGACCATGCTGCTGGCCCCCCAAGTCAAGAAACCCATCGCGCCTGCTTAAGGCTTGCGCGTCACTGAAGGAGTCCGTCATGCCCAAGATGAAGACCAACCGCAGCGCTGCCAAACGCTTCGGCAAAACAGGTTCCGGCAAGTTCACCCGGCGTCGCCAGAACCTGCGCCATATCCTGACCAAGAAAAACGCCAAGCGCAGCCGCCGTCTGGGGCAGGGCGCTCTGGTCGATTCCGCCAACGTCAAGGCCGTCAGCCGCCTTTTGCCTTACGCCTAGCCCGCAAGGGTCAGGCATTCATGCTTGAAGGAGCAGATACATGCGCGTGAAAAGGGGACAAGCCGCCCATAAACGGCACAAGAAATTTCTTAAAATGGCCAAAGGTTACGTCGGGGCTCGCAGCAAGCTGTACGAAACCGCCCGCGAGGTTGCCGAACGTTCGTTGGTCTATGCCTACCGCGACCGCAAGCAGCGCAAGCGCCAGATGCGCAAGCTCTGGATTCTGCGCATCAACGCCGCCGCCCGCGAAAACGGCATGTCCTACAGCGTGTTCATGCACGGCCTGACCCTGGCCGGCATCGAACTCGACCGCAAGGTCCTGGCCGATATGGCAGTTCGTGAAAAGGACAGCTTCGTTAAGCTGGCGGAGCTGGTTAAATCCAAGGTGAACTAAGTGTCCGGACTTTCGCTCGTTGCCGAGCTCGAAGGCCTGGTCGAGTCGTGCGCTGCACGGCTCGACCGGGCCTTGGCTCTTGAAGAGCTTGAGGCCGCCCGGGTCGAGTATCTCGGCCGCAAGGGCCAGCTGGCCGCCATCATGGCCCGGCTGCCGTCGCTTGAACCCGATGCCCGGCGCGAGGCCGGCAAAGCCGCCAATACCGTCAAGGAGCGCCTGACCGCCCTCTACGACGGCCGTCTGGCGTCGCTCAACCGGGCCGCCATGGACGCGGCTCTGGCTGATTTCGACCCCACCGTGCCCGGACTGGCCCCCTTTGCCGGGAGCCTCCATCCGGTCACCCTGGTCACGGCCGAAATCTGCAAAGCCCTTGAAGAGCTCGGCTTTACCATCGTGACCGGGCCTGAGATCGAAACCGACTACTACAACTTCGAAGCGCTCAACATGCCCCCGGAGCATCCGGCCCGGGACATGCAGGATACGCTCTATATTTCCGATTCGGTGGTCCTTCGCACCCATACCTCGCCGCTGCAGATCCGCACCATGCTGGCCCAGAAGCCGCCGGTTGCGGTCATCGCTCCGGGCAAGGTCTATCGCCGCGACTCCGACATCACCCACACCCCGATGTTCCACCAGATCGAGGGGTTGCTCGTGGATGAAGGCGTGTCCATGGCCGATCTGCGCGGCACGCTGACCGCCTTCGTGCGCCGCATCTTCGGACCCTCCACCAACGTGCGCTTTCGGCCGAGCTTTTTCCCGTTCACTGAGCCGAGCGCCGAAGTCGATATCTCCTGCGTCATGTGCGGCGGCAAGGGCTCGACTGCGGCCGGACCGTGCCGGGTGTGCAAGGGCACGGGCTTTGTCGAGATCCTGGGCTGCGGCATGGTGGACCCCAATGTCTTCGACGCCGTGGGCTACGACACCGAGCGCTACACCGGCTTTGCCTTTGGCATGGGCGTCGAGCGCGTCGCCATGCTCAAGTACGGCATCGGCGATTTGCGGATGTTTTTTGAAAACGACGTCCGGTTTCTGAGTCAATTTTAATCGGGGTTTGTCCCTGATACGTCGGGGTTCCTCCGGTTCCGCCTTCGCCTGTCTCCACGCTATGCCGCAAAAGGTTTTGGGGAAGGCAGGGTCCGGGGAGGGAACCCCTTTTTGCAAAAAGGGGTTCCCTCCCCGGCCGCCGGAGGCATATCATCATGCTGCTCAGTCTGTCCTGGCTTCGCGAATTGACTCCTTACCAAGGCACGGCCCAGGAATTGGCCGATCGCCTGACCATGCTCGGCCTTGAAATCGAAGAGATCAAAAATCCCTTCGAGGCCATCATGGGCGTGGTGGTTGGTCGCGTGCTCACCCGCGAGGCCCATCCCGATTCCGACCATTTGTCGTGCTGCACCGTCGATGTCGGCGGCCCGGAGCCGCTGCCCATCGTCTGCGGCGCGGCCAACGTCGCGGCCGGGCAGCTCGTGCCCGTGGCCACGGTCGGCGTCACCCTTCCTGGCGGACTCACCATCAAAAAAAGCAAGATTCGCGGCCAGGAATCCCAGGGCATGATCTGTTCCGAGTCCGAATTGGAACTGGCCGAGGAGAAAAGCCCGGGCATCATGGTCCTGCCCGAGTCCTGCATGGTTGGAACGCCCCTGCCTGAAGCCCTTTCCCTGGACACCTGCGTGCTCGACGTCTCCATTACGCCCAACCGGGCCGATTGCCTGTCCGTCTTGGGCATTGCCCGGGAAACGGCCATGGCTTTTGACCTGCCGCTCACCCTGCCGGCGGTGGCCTATCCCGAAGCCGGGGACGACGCCGGCGGGAAGATGGCCATTGCCATCGAGGACCCGGACCAGTGTCCGGTTTACCGGGCCAAGCTCTTAACCGGCGTGACGGTCGGCCCTTCGCCGGACCGCATCCGCTGGCGGCTTTTGGCCATCGGCCAACGCCCCATTTCCAATATCGTCGACGCCACCAACTACGTGCTTTTTGAACTGGGCCAGCCCCTGCACGCCTTTGACCGGCAAAAGCTGGCCGGCAATGTGGTCGGGGTGCGTCTGGCCAAGGACGGCGAGAAGATCGTCACCCTCGACGGCCAGGAGCGCCTGCTGACCAACCGCGACCTGCTCATTTGCGACGCCGAAAAGCCGGTGGCCCTGGCCGGCGTCATGGGCGGGGCCAACAGCGAGATGGAGGCCGGCAGCACCGAGGTGCTGCTGGAGTGCGCCGTGTTCCGGCCCGGCGCCATCCGCAAGACCGCCCGCCGTCTGGCCCTGCCAAGCGAAGCCTCGTACCGCTTCGAGCGCGGCGTGGATCAGGTCGGTTCGGTCTATGCCATGAACCGGGCCGTGGCGCTCATGCTCGAAACCGCCGGCGGCACGGTCCTGCCCGGCGTGGCGGCGGCCGAACCCCATCCCTATACGCCCCGCGGCATCGGGTTTCGCCCGGCCCGGGCCACGATGCTTCTTGGCGAGTCCATGTCCGAGGACTTTTGCCGCAAGACCCTGACCGGCCTGGGCTGCGTCCTGACCGACACCGATCCTTCCGGGGCCATGGCCGTGACCCCGCCGTCCTATCGTCTCGATCTCGAACGCGAGGCCGATCTGATCGAAGAAGTGGGGCGGGTCTACGGACTTGACCGCATTGCCCCGCGCCTGCCTCGGGTGGCCAAGGCCCTGGACGACGTGCCGGCCGAGTCGGAATTCGGCTTCTGGGCCAGGGTGCGGGCCTTTGCCGTGGGTTTGGGCCTGCGCGAAGCCGTCAACTACAGCTTTGTCGGCCACAGCGATCTGGACATCCTGTGCCTGGACGCCGCCTGCCGGGTGTCGGTGGCCAACCCGCTGTCCGAAGACCAGAACGTCATGCGGCCCATGCTGGCCCCGGGCCTTCTGGGCACGGTGCGCCACAATCTGGCCCAGGGCAACGCCAACCTGCGTCTGTTTGAGGTGGCCCGCATCTTTACCGCCGACCCCGAGGCCGAATCCACGGCCCGGGAGGCCGGACGCCTGGGCCTTGTCCTTCACGGCCTGCGCCACCCCGAAGGCTGGCCCTGGCCCAAGGACGAGACGGCCGGGTATGCCGACATCAAGGGGATGGTCGAAGCGCTTCTCGCCCACTTCAAATTGCCGGCGGCGGTGTTTAGCCGCGACGACGCCCTGCCCTGGCTGGCCCCGCAGGTGACGGTGACGGTTGCCGGCAAGCCGCTTGGCCTCATTGGCCAGGTGACGCCGGAAGTGGCCGACGCTTATCATGCCCGCCATCCGCTGTGGCTGGCCGAGCTTGACCTCGATTTGCTGCGCGTTCTGGCCGGAGGCGTGGCCCGGGGCTTTACGACCCTGCCCGGGTTCCCGCCGGTGCGCCGCGACGTCACCCTGGCCGTGCCGGCCGGCGTGACGGTCGGGGCCATTTTGGACGCGGTGGCGGCGGCCAAAACGCCCATTTTCGAGGATGTCCTGCTTCTTGACGCCTACAAGCCGGAAGGAGAGGACGGGCAGCGGCTGACTTTCCGCCTGACCTACCGGCACGGTGAAAAAACCCTCAAGGACAAGGAAGTGGACAAGGTCCATGAGGGGCTGGTGGCCGCTGTGCTGGCCGCGTTGCCGGTGACCCGGCCGTAGCCCCTGGCCTGCGTCCTTTTAAACGGCCAGCCGCCTGCCCCGCTTCGAAGCGGGGCAGGCGGCTGGCCGTCAAGCTTCCTCCGGGCGGCCTTTGCCTGACCGGTGGAATTTCTTCTTCCCGCTTATCGTCGCCGCAACGCCGTCCCCTGAACTTTTTTGAGGGGCGGAGCCTTTGGCCGTCGGAGCGCTCATCTTTTTCTACCCACTCTTGTCCCGTATTTCTTACTGTTCCTGCTCCTTGGGCAGTTTGCCCAATCGCCCGGCGATGAGTTTGCGGCGGCCTTCGGGGGAAACCTGGGCCAGGGCGTCGACCAGGGTATTGCCGAACTCGGCGGCAAAGCCGTCCCAGGCGGTTATCCAGGCCCCAAGCGCCCGGCCGGTAGCGATTTTGTCGTAGGGGTCGGCCGCCACCTGGCGCGCGAGTTCGGCTCTGGTCGCGCCAACCTGTTGCCAGGTTGGGGAAAAGCGAGGCAAATCGCGGGTGATGACCGCCTTGAAGGCCTGGGCCTCTGCCGACGGCAGCACGGCCTCGGCCCGGGCCTGAAGGCGTGAGAGCATGCCGGTCCCATCCAGGCGTTCGGCCCGGCCGTAGAGCAGCCGGCCGCCGATGACCGCAACCAGGAACAGGTTCAGGAGCAGCGAGCAGGGCAGGACAATGCGCCGCCAGTCGCGTTTGGGGTTGGCTGTGGCATCCATACGGCCTCGCTATTCGGTGAAGAGGGCAAGAGGCACGGGCTGCATGAGGGCGAGCAGGGCATCGCCGTCGGGTTGGGACACGGTCAGCGCGCCAACGAGGAGCCCGGCCATGACGGCAACGCTTCCGACCGTGGCCAGCCCTGCCAAGCGCGGCGGAACAGGAAGCCAGTCGGTCAGCCGGGCCGGCCGCCTCAGCCGTTTCGGTTGGGTTGCAGCAATGTGGGCGGCGATGTTTCGCCGCAGCCGCGCCAGGGCCGCGTCTGCAGCCCCGGCAGACAACAGCGTTTCAGCCTCGCGCCGGCCGGCGTCAAGCAGGACCGCATCGAGCCGGGCGGCCTGGTCGAGCAGCCTGCCTGCCTCGGGCGAGGCGGCGGCGAGCCTGCGCCCGTCGTCCCGGAATGCTTCGGGCCAGCGGCCGATATCGCCGCCGTAGCTGGCGGCCAGGGCGGCAAAGCGCGACAAGGACATCATGGCGGGCCTCCTTTGGCGGCCGGATCGACCAGCCGTTTGCGCAAAAATTCGCGGCCCCGGGCGAGCAGCCGTTCCACGGCCTTGGCCGTAACCCCGAGGGCCTTGGCTGCTTCGGCCCCGGACAGGCCTTCTTCGTAGACCAGGGCCAAGGCCGCCCGCTGCCTGTCCGGCAGTTCGGTCAGGGCGGCGGCCATGGCCCGGGCCTGCTGGCCGGCGGCGATGCGCTCTTCCGCGCCAGCGGCCGGATCGACCGGATCAAAGCCTTCGGGCAGGGGCTCGGGCCGGGCGCGGCGCACAGTGTCGCGGCTTAAGTTGGCCACGATGCGGTAAAGCCAGGTGGTCAGCCGGGCACGCTGCGGGTCAAAGCGGCCAATGGCCCCCCAGGCGCGCAGGAAAGCCTCCTGGGCCACGTCCTCGGCGGTTGCCGGATCGCGGGTCAGGCGCGCCGCCACCCGCAGGGCAAAGGCTCCATGTCGCAGGACAATGGCGTCAAAGGCCTGGCGGTCGCCGGCTCCGGACCAGGCCGCCAGGAGGTCGTCGCCGGCTGCGGCGTAGTCCCGGGCTGGCGGCGCGGCGTCGGAGCTGCGCCCGGTCAGGCGACGGGGAAGCGGCAGCCATCCGCCAAAGGGCCAGCATTTCTCCACGGTTTCCGTCCGGTGGGTCACGGTTGCGGGGCAGGCCGGGACGTGCCGGCGTGGCCCCTTTCCGGTCGTGTCGCGCCGCGCCGTGCAGGCAGCCGGCGCGGTTAGGCGTTGTCCTACTGACCGGCTCCCTGAGCCTGCTTCGCCGACCGGGCTGCCGTCAAGGCCTGCTTGCAACCGGCCGAGACCTTGTCGGCGTTCTGTTTGAGGCAGGCGACGATGCGGCCGCCGCCGGGCTGCACGCCAGAGCAAAACGTCTTGTAATCGCCCTTGCAGGCCTCTTTGAGGGACTGGCCGGACGCCCCGGCCGGCTGCTGGGCCGGGGCCGGGACGGCAACGGCCAACAGGCAGACGGCAGCCAGGGCGACGGCCAGGGGTTTGGACAGGCGCGGCAGGGCCAAGGGGGTGAAAACGAACGGCATGGTCGGGTCCTCGCTTGGGGTGTTGTCGTTGGCCGCTTGTGGGCGGCGTTTGCCTGATGATACGGGCGGGAGCGGCCAACCCCCCGCTTTTTTTATTGCTGTGGTCTGGAAATGACAGCCGGATGGGGCGGCTGGTTGCCGGTTGGCGCAGGACGCGGCTTGGCGGCAGGGATGCCGCTTTGCTGACGCGGGGAGAGGCTGTTGCCCGCACCGGGAAGACGGCCCGGAGGGATCCCTGACCGGGGGGAAACGCGCTTGGCCCCGTATCATGGCCAAAGGGACGGTCACGGCTTGCCGACCGTCCGGCGCGCCTAGGGCGGACTGCTGTCCGGCCGGGGCGCGACAACCCCAACAAGCAAGTGAGGAACCATGATGCGGCGACAACTGATTCTGGCGGCGGCCCTGTGCGGGCTGCTGCTCTTGGGCGGGACGGCCTGGTCCGGCGCCACGGGCGGCGGCGCCCCGGCCGAAGAGGGGCCGGGCCTGGTGCGAATGCTTGACGCGCTCAACCTCAGCCCCGCCCAGAAGCGGGACGTGGCGGGCATCCTCAAGGCCAACCGGGAAGCCATGCGGGCCTTGCGGGGAACCGTCAAAGCGGCCGCGCAGGCCCTGGGCGCGACCATGGCCAAGACCCCTGGCGACGAGGCGGCGGTCCGGGCCGGGGCCAGGACGGTTGCGGAGGCGGCTATCGAGCTGGCCGTGATGCGCGGGCGGGTCAAGGCGGCCGTTGACGCTGTGCTGACCCCGGAGCAGCGGGCCAAGCGCGACACCCTGCGCGAGGCGCTGCGGGAGAAGATTGAGGCCCGGCGGCTGGAGCGCCAAGAGCAACTCGATGCCTGGATTGTGGGGAATCTGTCGTAACGGGCGGGCATGGTTGAGCCGGCCGATGCTCCTGTGCGCGAAGCCGTCCCAGGAAACCGCCAAAGCCCCGACGCCTGTGCGCCGGGGCTTTTTTTGGGGGCTGCGGGGTGGGCTTATGCCTGTAAAAAGGCCAGGAGATCGGCGTTGACCATATCCTTTTGGGTGGTGCAGATGCCGTGCGCGCCGCCCGGGTATTCCTTGAGGGTCGCGTTTTTGACCAGCTTCACGGCCGCCCGGGCCGAGGCGTCGATGGGCACAATCTGGTCGTCGTCGCCGTGCAGGAAGAGGGTGGGCACGTCAATCTTCTTTAAGTCCTCGGTCAGGTCGGTTTCCGAAAAGGCCTTGATGCAGAAGTAGGCGGCCGGGAACCCGGCCATCATGCCCTGCCGCCAGAAGGCCTGGCGCACCCCCTCGGATATCGCGGCTCCGGGGCGGTTGTAGCCGTAAAAGGGCAGGGTCAGATCCTTGAAGAACTGGGAGCGGTCCTTTTGCACCCCGGCCCGGATGCCGTCGAAAACCTCGATGGGCAGGCCGCCCGGATTGGCCGGGGTCTTGAGCATCAGCGGCGGGATCGCGCCGATGAGCACGACCTTGGCCACCCGGCCTGTGCCGTGGCGGCCGATGTAGCGCACCACTTCGCCGCCGCCGGTGGAATGGCCGACGTGCACGGCGTCTTTGAGCTCAAGGGCCGTGGTCAGTTCGGCCAGATCGTCGGCATAGGCGTCAAGATCGTTGCCCTGCCAAGGCTGGCTGGACCGGCCATGCCCCCGGCGGTCGTGGGCGATGACCCGGAAGCCGTGGGAGGCCAGGAAGAACATCTGGTCCTCGAAGGCATCGGCGCAAAGCGGCCAGCCATGGCTGAAAACCACGGGTTGGCCGGAGCCCCAGTCATTATAGTATAAGGTCGAACCGTCTTTGGTGGTAATGGTCGCCATGGTCGCATCTCCTTGAGGTTTGTGGCTGGTCCCTTGCGGGATCGACCGGCGTTTGGGTGGATCAGACCACCCGGCGTGTAGGTCCTGTCCGGGCGGGCCGGGGCCGGGAACGAGGCCCGACCGTCCAGAAGATAGGCGTTCCTGGTTACGACGGGAAGAGAATCTTGGAAGATTTCTCTCCCGGACGGCACTTGACCCGGCGTCCGGCTTGGCGCAAAAAGGGTGGATATGCTGCAAAAGACCTATAAGATCGGCGAGATCGCCAGTCTGACGGGACTCAAACCCTTTGTGCTGCGCTATTGGGAAACCGAATTCCCCCAACTGGTCCCGGTGCGCACCCAAAAAGGCCAGCGAGCCTACACGAAAGAGCACCTCGCCCTGGTCAACACCATAAAGACGCTCCTCTATGAGGAAAAGCTGACCATCGACGGGGCGCGGCGGCGGCTGGCCGACTCTGGACGCGACGCCGGAGTCTTGCGGCAGGTTTACGAGGAACTGACGGCGATCCGTCGCATGCTCGACGTCTAGGCGGCGCTGCTTCGACAAAAAAGTCGTTTGGCATTTTGCCAGTGTTCCGGTCCGGTTCGGCGGCTGCGCCCCTGGCCGGGCGGCCTGGAAGCCTGTCCCGGGGCCGTATTGACTCTGGACGGGGGGGTAGTTTTACATTATTGCTAGTTCGCGCGCGCACGGGTGGAGAGAAACCGGGCGCGTGGCGAGAGGCGGAATTTTTCAAGGCCGGCCAGGGCGAAGGACGAGGGAATCGTCCCGGTCGGCAACGGGTCGCCGCGACGCAACAATGCCGTATTCGACCCCGGGCGCGCCGGAAAATGGGCGCGGCCACGGGCGGGCAAGCCTGGCGCGGGGCCTTGGCGTGTAACCTGTTCAACACAAATGCAAGAGGACCCTATGAGCGGAATCAAGGCTCGTTTGGACGCGATCTCGGCGATCATCAATTACAAGCCGGCTCATGCCCCCCTGAATTTCAGCGAGACCAAGCCGACCGAAATGTTTGGCTGCAATGTCTTCAACGACAAGGTCATGCGCGAGCGGTTGCCCAAGCATGTTTACAAGTCGCTTAAAAAGACCATCGAGCTTGGCGAAAAGCTTGATGCCTCCATTGCCGACACCGTGGCCAACACCATGAAGGATTGGGCCATCGAACGTGGGGCCACCCACTTCACCCACGTGTTCTACCCGCTCACCGGCATGACTGCCGAGAAGCACGACTCCTTCCTGGTTCCCGACGGCAAGGGCGGCGCTGTGGCCGAGTTCTCGGGCAAGATGCTCATCCAGGGCGAACCCGATGCCTCGAGCTTCCCGTCCGGCGGCCTGCGTTCCACCTTCGAAGCCCGCGGCTACACCGCCTGGGACGTGACCAGCCCGGCCTATATCCTGGAAAATCCCAACGGCATTTTCCTGTGCATCCCGACGGCCTTCGTGTCCTGGACCGGCGAGGCCCTGGACAAAAAAACCCCGCTTCTGCGTTCCACCCAGGCGCTCAACAAGCAGGCCAAACGGGTGCTGAGCCTTTTTGGCGTCGAGACCAAGCTGCCGGTCGGCTCCTTTGCCGGTCCCGAGCAGGAGTACTTCCTGATCGACCGCAATTTTGTCTTTGCCCGCCCGGACCTGCTCATTGCCGGACGCACCTTGTTTGGGGCCAAGTCGGCCAAGGGCCAGGAATTTGAAGACCAGTACTTCGGCGTCATTCCCCGCCGCGTCCTGTCCTTCATGATGGAAGTCGAGCGCGAACTGTACAAGCTCGGCGTGCCGGTCAAGACCCGCCACAACGAAGTGGCCCCCAGCCAGTTCGAAATCGCCCCGATCTTCGAGACCGGCAACCTGGCCACCGACCACAACCAGATGGTCATGACCGTGCTTCGCACCGTGGCCAAACGCTATGGCATGATCTGCCTGCTGCACGAAAAGCCCTTCGCCGGCATCAATGGCTCGGGCAAGCACCTCAACTACTCCATCGGCAACGCCGAACTGGGCAGCCTCTACGATCCGGGCGAAACCCCGCACGACAACGCCCAGTTCCTGGTGTTCTGCGCCGCCGCCATCCGCGCCGTGCATAAGTTCGGCCCGCTGTTGCGCGCCACGGTGGCCACGCCGTCCAACGACCATCGCCTGGGCGCCAACGAGGCCCCGCCGGCCATCATGTCCATCTACCTCGGCGAGCAGCTCACCGATGTCTTCGAGCAGATCAAGAAGGGCAAGGTCGAAGGCTCCAAGCAGAAAGGCATCATGAGCATCGGCGTCGACACCCTGCCGCCGCTGCCCATGGATCCGGGCGACCGCAACCGCACCAGCCCCTTTGCCTTCACCGGCAACCGCTTCGAGTTCCGCGCCGTCGGCTCCAGCCAGTCCATCGCCGGCTCCCAGGTGGCCTTGAACGCCATGATGGCCGAATCCCTGGACTACATTGCCACCAAGCTCGAAGCCGCTACCGCCGGCGACCCGGCCAAACTCAACGCCGCTGTCCAGTCCGTCATCCAGGAGATCATCAAGGAGCACGGCGCAGTTGTCTTTAACGGCGACGGCTACTCCGAGGAATGGCATGCCGAGGCGGCCAAGCGCGGCCTGCCCAACCTCAAGACCACGCCTGACGCCCTGCCGGTGCTCTCCAGCCCCGAGGTCGTCAAGCTGTTTACCACCTACGGCGTCTTCAGCGAAGCCGAGCTCAAGTCCCGCGAGGAAATCTACCTCGAACAGTACGTCAAGACCATTCAGACCGAAGCCAATCTGGTTGTGCGCATGGCCAAGACCATCATCTTCCCGGCCGCCGAGCGCTACCAGGGCGAGCTGGCCGCCACCTGCGCCAACCTCAAGGCCATCGGCCATGACTACAAGATGGACACCCTGGAGTGCGTGACGACCAAGCTGCGCGACATCCAGGCCAAGACCGCCGAGTTGGAAAAGCTCATGGAGCACAGCGCTGACGGCACCCTGGCCGAAGCCAAGCACATGTGCTGCACCATCCTGCCGGCCATGAACGAGATCCGTGCCGTTGCCGACGCCCTGGAAGCCGTGGTGGCCGACGACCTGTGGTCGCTGCCGAGCTACCAGGAAATGCTGTTTATCCGCTAAGTCTCCGATCCCGGGATTGGACAAGGGCCGCTCCGTTTGGGGCGGCCCTTTTTTTGCGTCCAGGCGGTTGTCGGGCGCGAAGAGGGTGGGGGCAGAGGGCCGTTTGGAGCGCTCGGCAACGGCATCCTGACGGTCGGTTGAGCCGCCTGGACACGGGCGGCGAGTGGCTGGCCTGTCCGGAAATGTAAAAGGGCCGGAACTTTCGTTCCGGCCCTTTCAGGCGAATGTCGATGCCGTCGGGAAGGACATTCCCAAGACATCATGTCCGGCAAAAAAACGCCGGACTGTGCAGACTACCAGCGACCGCCGCCGTAGCCGCCCTTGCCGCCGCCGCCGCCACCGGAGCGGGGCTTGTCCTGGGCTTCGTTGACCTTCAGGCTGCGGCCGCCGAGCTCTTTGCCGTCCAGGTTCTGGATGGCAGCGGCAGCGCCAGCGTCGTCCATTTCGACGAAACCGAACCCGCGCAGGCGCCCGGTTTCACGGTCGGTGATGAGATTGACGCTCAACACTTCGCCGTAGGCGGAAAAATGGTCACGGATGTCGTTTTCGGTGGAAGAGAAGGACAGGTTGCCGACGTACAGTTTCTTCGACATGGCTAAGCTATGGCTCCGGTATTTGGCATGGGCTGATTTCGTCGTTGGGATTGAACTTTCGCTTAATGTCCAATGGGCGAAGGTCATCATGCACGTTGTTAGGAATGAGGCACATTACCGTGATGGAAAAAATATGCAACACTTATTATTCCAGGTCCAGCAGGTGGTATGAAATAAATTATTAAATTAAAACAGTATGTTGTTAGATCGTTGCAAAAAACCGTGCGTTTTTAAAAAAATTATCGGCGGGCCGTTGCGATTTCCAGGCCCGCCAGTATCCCGCCGGGACCGGCCGGGAAGCAGTCCTCCCCGGGATTGCCCGATGCCCGGGAGACATGTAAAAGCGGGGAAATTGCAAACCCCGCGTCGTGGTCGGCCAAAACATGCAGCCGGCGTCGACGGACCAAGGAGAAAGCCGTGAAAAAAATTGTGTTGGGTCTGTTGCTCATCCTCGCTCTGGGCATCCCGGCCTCTTCGTATTGGCTGGGCACGCGTCTCGACGGCGTTCTGGAAGCCCAGCGCAGTCTGCTCGAGGCCCAGTACGGCATACCGATCACCCTGCTGGAGAAAAAGCAGGGCGTGTTTTCCTCCACCTATCGCTACGAGGTGCGGCTCGCCCCCGGTCTCGACCCCGGTTCGGCCTTGCCGCCCTTTGAGGTCGTGGGCGTGGTGGCCCATGGTCCCATTCCCTTTGCGGCCGGCAGCCTGCGCCCGGCCCTGGCCGTCATGGACCTGCGCCTGGCCCTGCCTGCGGAGGCGCAAACCACCTGGGGGAACATCCAAAAGGCCATTCCCGAACTGCAACAGACCAGTCTGCGCACGGTGTTTGCCTTTTCCGGCGACAGCAACACCCGTTTTGCCGTCCCGCCGGTCACCCGCGCCATTACCCAGAAAGACGGCACTGCCCTGGACGTACACTGGAAGGCCGTCACCGGCCGCCTGGACATGACGGCTGATCTGGGCGTCATAGACATGGCTCTGGACGCCCCCGATGCCGGTCTGAGCGACAAAACCATGGTCCTGTCCCTGCAAGGATTTTCCCTGACCAGCAACGCCAAACGGGTCGGCCTGAATCTCTATGTCGGGACGAGCCGGCTGTCCCTGGCCGGCCTCAAGCTGACCAACAGCGTTGCGGCGGAGAACTCCTTCGCCCTGAACCAGCTGGCCATAACGGCCCAAACCGATGTGCAGAATGGGGCGCTGGACAGTGCGATGACCACACAGTGCCAATCTTTGATGCTGCCCGGGTTGGCCAAGGTCTCGCTGGATATGGCGGTTTCTCTGAAAAATCTCGATGCCGCCGCCCTGGATACCGCTGCCAGCGAATTTCGCCGCCTCAATCTGCAAAAGATGTCGCCGCAGGAGATGGTACAGGCCTACGGAGACCTGCTGCGCCGTCATGGTGCGGCCATAGCCTCCAGGGGGCCGCGTCTGGCCCTTGACCGTTTCCTGCTGGGCCTGCCTTCGGGTCCGGTCGAGGCCACGGCCTCGGTGACCGCTGCCGGCTCCGGTGCTCTGCCCGAAACGGTGCCGGCCGCCCTGGCCCGGTTGACGGCTGTGGCCAGCCTCAAGACGTCCCTGGCGGCGATTATGGATCTGGCGGCCGCAGCCGGGAAAAGCAATCCCGCCCTGGCCGGCGCTTCTGCCCAGCCGATGGTCGAAGCGGCCGTGGCCGGACTGGCGGCCCAGGGCTATGTCGTACGCGACAAGGATGGCTTAAGCGCGGCAGTGGCCTGGGACGGCAAGACGCTGACCGTCAACGGCAAACCGCTCAATCCCGCCATGCCCTGATCGGCTGGCAGTGTGCAGGGGGGAAGGATGAAGAGGCCTCCGGCGGCGGGGGGATGATCCCCCCGGACCCCTGCACTTGGAGAAGTTTTTCAAGGGGTTCTTGGGACTGATTGGCAAGCCGGTCGGCTGCGGACCGTGACAGCTGGGGCTTGCCTTTGACGGGAACCACCGGTGTTCCGTCGGAGAGTAGTCCCAGGACCCTCGCTAGGGGGAAAGCGATAAGGTGGGTCCGGGAGGGGGTTACCCCCTCCCGGCCGCCGGAGGCATTCTTTTCCCCTCCCTCTCCGCACTGGCGGCGCTAGCAATTGGGAACGCTGACGGCCAGTCCGCCCTGGGCCGTCTCCTTGTATTTGCAGTGCATGTCCCGCCCGGTGGCCTCCATGGCTTCGATGGCCTGATCGAGGCCGACCTTGTGGTGGTCCGGGGTTTCGGCCGCGGCAATGAGATAGGCGGTGTAGGCCTTGACCGCGCCCATGGCGTTGCGCTCGATGCAGGGAATCTGGACAAAGCCGCCGACCGGATCGCAAGTCATGCCCAGGTGGTGCTCAAGGGCCGTCTCGGCGGCATTTTCCACCACATGCAGGCCATAGCCGGCCGCCTGGGCCAGCATGGCCGCCGCCATGGCCGAGGCCACGCCGATTTCGGCCTGGCAGCCGCCTTCGGCCCCGGCAATGGTGGCGTTGTGCTTGGCCAGAAAACCCACGGCCGCCGCAGCCAGGAGGCCCTCCCGGATGGACTGCTCGGGCACGTTTTGCCGCTCGCGCAGGAACCGGGCCGTGGCCGGAATGATGCCGGCCGAACCGCAGGTCGGCGCGGTGACGATGACATGCCCGGCGGCATTCTCCTCGGCCGCGGCAAAGGCGAAGGCACACAGCAGGGCCAGGGCGTTTTCGTGGGGCTGGCGTTTGGACAGGCTGCGTTTGTAAATGCGTCCGGCCTTGCGCGAAAGGCCAAGCGGTCCCGGCAGCAGGCCCTCGGCCGCCAGGCCGGCCGTAACGGCCGCGTCCATGGCCCCAAGCACGGCGTCGAGTCCGGCCCAAACGGCCGTTTCGCTGACACCGGTGATGGCCATCTCATTTTCCAGCATGATTTCGGGCAGCTCGAGGCCTGTGCGGCCAACGAGGCGGCGCAGCCCGGCCATGGTTTCGTAGCTGTGGGCCGGCGCGCCGCGGGCGGCGGCCGGTTGTCCGGCATAGTGGAGAAAGCCGCCGCCAACCGAAGCGTATTCCCGCTCGGCCAGGGGATTTGGCGTGTCCGCAGCCCCCAAAAGGCGGATGACCAGGGTGTTGTTGCTGGGGAAGGCATGGGCCAGCGGCCCGAATACCACATCAGCAGCGCCAAGGGTCAGGCTGTCCGGGCCAAGGCCCAGGGGACGTCTTTGCTCCGGGGTGCGGGCCAGTTCGTCGAGAAAGGCCGGCGGGCAGTGTTCCGGGGTCTGGCCGAGCAGTCCGGCCAGGACGGCCCGGTCGGTGCCGTGCCCATGCCCGGTGGCCGAGAGGCTGCCGTAGAGCACGATTTCCAGGCGTTCGGCCCGGCCCAGGGTTTCGGCCGGCAGGGCCTTTACAAGCCGGCGGAAATCGCAGCCGGCCTTCATGGGGCCGATGGTGTGGGAACTGGACGGGCCGGGGCCTATTTTGAACAGATCAAAAAGACTCAGGTCGATGGCTGGCACGAAGACTCCTTGGGGCTGTTGGCTGCGTCCGATACGCGGTCTGCCTCAGTCTCCGTCTTCCCGCTGCGGCAGTCCGATCAACCGGCCCGCATCCAGGCGAAGGATAAAGTGTGTGCCGAATCCCGGTCCGTTGTCGATGTAGCGAATGGTCGTCGGGCGAAACACATGGGCCGAGACCCGGCCCATGCGCGACGCCGTCTCGCCCGGGGCCGTCAGCAGGTCTTTGACAAAGGGGAACTTGGCGAAATAGGCGGCCATGGCCCGGGCCTTGGCCGCCAGACCGGCAACCAGTTCGGCCCGGCCTTCCATTTGCAGGCCCAGGATGTCGCGCCAGGAGGAGACTTCGGGCGAGAGCGCCGCAGCGCAGGCCGCATTGGCGGCGAGATTGCGGCAATGTCTGGAACCCGGCGACGACAGAAAGACCAGATTGAAGCCGTCCGGGGCGAAATAGACCGTGGTGGCCCAGGGGACGCCGGCCTGCACGGTGGCCAGGGTCATGGTCGTCACCTCGGCCAACAGCCGACGCACGGCCGCTTCGACGGCCTCAGGCTCCATGGCCAACCAGCTGGGTTTCCGCCTCCGGGATCTCCCGCAGGACTTCAAGCCGGCGGGGGCCGCAGATGACGCCGCTCAATCGCTTCATGGGCATTCCCTCAAGGTTCGTTCAGGACGCAGACTATCCCAGACGAATGCCCTCGTCGACACCAAGGGGCCTCCAAAACAGGCGGCTTTCCAAAGTACGCCGCCTTTGGCCGCCGGAGCACCGGTGGTTCCTGTCCGGGGCCTGCTGCAGTCGTCCCGGTCCACAGCCCGCCGGATTGCCGGCCACCCCCCCCAAATCCCTTAAACAACTCCTCCCATCAAGGGGGTCCGGGGGGGATTATCCCCCTCGGCCGCCGGAGGCCTCTTCTCTCCCTCTCTCCTTAGAGAATTTTTCGCAGCTTCATGATGAGGATGATGCCGGCTGTGGTGATGACGCCGATGCCGGAGACGATGGAGATGGCGGTGGCGTCGTGCTGGAAGGGTAGTTCGATGTTCATGCCGTAGAAACTGGTGATGAAGGTGGGGATCATGATGATGACGGTGAGCGAGGTCAGGACCTTCATGATCTGGTTGACGCTGTTGGAGATGATGGAGGAGTAGACATTGGCGATGGAGGTCAGGACTTCCGTAAAAATCTTGGACATGTAGATGCCCTGGCGCGTTTCCGTCAGGGCGTAGTCCAGGCCGTCGATTTCGTCTTCGGTAAAAGACAGTTTGGTCCCCGTGCCAAGGCTCAGGCCCTTGCGCATGATCCGGTCGATAATGAAGTCATTGGTTTTAAGGGCCGAGTGGAAATAGGTGACGGTTTTTTGCAGGTTGAGCAGCAGCTTCAGGTCTTCGTTGGACCGGGTATCGGCCAGATCGTGCTCCAGTTCCTGGATTTCGGCGGAAATCTCCTTGAGATAGCGCATGAACAGCAAGGAAATTTCCTTGAATATCTGGCAGAGTTGCTGCTCGATCCGGAACAGGCAGGCGGGCTGGACGCAGGTGTGCAGCCGGCTTTGGATGGCGGCGTCGTTGACCCGGCAGATGGTGGTGACGACCGACCGGGCCAGGATGATGCCGATGGGCACGGTGGAGCGTCGCTCCTCGCCCTGGCGCGTTTCGATGTAGGGGGCGCGGATGACCACGATGGTGCACTCGTCGTCAAATTCAATGCGGGGGCATTCGTGCTGATCCAGGGCGTGTTCGATAAATTCCCCGCCCAGGAAGCCAAGGGCCAAGGCCCGCTCGATTTCCTCGGGCCGGGGATCGACCAGATTGATCCAGGTGTAGCGGCTGGGAGTTTCTGGGCCGTTTGCCGCGGTGTTTTCGTTTTTGTGGATGGTAATCATGTCGTAGGGGGTTCCACTCTTGGCGTTAATGATTCCGGGCGGTCGTGACGGGGAGGATCATGACACCCGAAGGTAACGATCCTGTGAAGATTTGTCCCCTGGCGACGGAGGGCTTGTCCCGTTCCCCGGCCAGGGCCTTGGCCGGTTTGCCCACATCGCGCAGGATCTTCTGGATGATCTCCGTGATGCTGCTTGACATGAGAATAATATCTTCCAAATAGCATGGCCTTTGCTCAGGACATCGCGTAAGAAGAAAAATGGCAGACCCGGTGTACTGTCGGGCGCCGAGCACCGTGCTTGTCCCGAAGGTCCTGTATTGTCCTTTTCTCGGTTTGGGACAACCACGGCGGCAGTTACTGCCGCCGTCACGGCGGCCCGGGCGACAACGCCAGCCCCGTGCAGCCCCATGCCTGCCCAGTCCGCCAGGGTGGCGACGGTCGTTGGCGGCGCGCCCGACAAATCATAATGAACTGGAAAACGAACAGTTCTCACAAACGCACAGCGCTGCCCCCAGGGGCAGGCAAGGCCGGACAGGCGACAGGCTGTCGTGCCGGCTCCCAAGGTTTCCTATGTGGTATAAAGAGACGATCGTATACGAATTGCATGTCCGCTCCTTTGCCGACGGCGACGGCGACGGGGTGGGGGATTTCAAGGGGCTTATCGACAAGCTCGACTATCTGGAGCGCCTCGGGGTCGGGGCCTTGTGGCTCCAGCCGTTTTACCCCTCGCCCCTACGCGACGACGGCTATGACATCGCCGATTATTGCAATATTCATCCGGCCTATGGCACCTTGCCGGATTTCAAACGCTTTTTGCGCGAGGCCCACAAACGTGGCCTTCGGGTCATCACCGAGCTGGTGCTCAACCACACCTCGGATCAGCATCCCTGGTTCCAGCGGGCCAGGCGGGCCAAGCCCGGTTCGCCGGCCCGGGATTTCTACGTCTGGAACGATACCCCGGACAAATACCGCCAAACGCGCATTATTTTCAAGGATTTCGAGAATTCCAACTGGGCCTGGGACCCGGTGGCCAAGGCCTATTACTGGCACCGCTTCTACGCCAACCAGCCGGATCTCAATTTCGACAATCCGGCCGTGCGCCAGGCCATGCTCAAGGTGGTGGATTTCTGGCTCGGCATGGGCGTGGACGGCCTGCGCCTGGACGCCGTGCCCTACCTGTTCGAGCGCCAGGGAACCAACTGCGAGAATCTGCCCGAGACGCATGGGTTTCTCAAAGAATTGCGCGCCCATGTCGATGCCTCCTACCCGGACCGGATGCTCCTGGCCGAGGCCAACCAGTGGCCCGAGGACGCGGTGGCCTATTTCGGGGCGGGCGATGAATGCCACATGGCCTTCCACTTCCCCATCATGCCGCGCATCTTCATGGCCCTGTGGGCCGAGGACCGCTACCCGGTCATTGACATCCTGAAGCAGACCCCGGCCATCCCGGAAAGCTGCCAGTGGGCGCTTTTTTTGCGCAACCACGACGAACTGACCCTGGAAATGGTCAGCGACGAGGAGCGCGACTCCATGTACCGGGCCTATGCCCGGGACACCCGGGCCCGCATCAATCTGGGCATCCGCCGCCGGCTGGCCCCGCTTATGCAAAACAACCGGCGCAAGATGGAGCTCATAAACATCCTGCTCCTGTCTTTTCCCGGTACGCCCATCCTCTATTACGGCGACGAGCTGGGCATGGGCGACAACTACCACCTGGGCGACCGTAACGGCGTGCGCACCCCCATGCAGTGGACCCCGGACCGCAACGCCGGTTTTTCCAAGGCCAACCCCCAATCCCTGTTCCTGCCGCTGATTATCGACCCGGAATACCATTACGAGCTGGTCAACGTCGAAACCCTGGAGCGCAACCCCTCGTCGTTTCTGTGGTGGACCCGCCGGTTGCTGGCGGCCTACAAGAGCGAACCGGCCCTGGGCCGGGGCGATCTGCGCTTTGTGGGCGGGGAGAACACCAAGGTGCTGGCCTTGCTGCGCACCGATGGCGGGCACCGGCTTTTGGCCGTGATCAACCTGTCCCGCCATGCCCAGGCCACCGAACTCGATCTGGCCGATCTGGCCGGGTACACGCCGGTGGATGTCTTTGGTCAGGCCCGTTTCCCGACCATCGGCCGCACCCCCTATGTCCTGACCCTGGGCGGCTACGACTATTTCTGGTTCCGTCTGGAAAACGGCTATAGCGCCAAGGAAGACGCGCCGTCCGGGCCGTTGCGCCTGACGGGCCGGGTGGCCCAGACCATCTGCGCCCAGGAGGGCCTGTCCCTGCCCGGCGGCGACATCCTGCCGCCGCAGTTGACCCACAGCCTGTCGCGCCTGATCGGCGGCGAGGTCGATGAGATCCGCCAGCTCGACGAACTGGTGCTGCACACGCCCAACCGGACCACGAGCCTGCTTCTGGCCGAAAGCCAGCAACAGCAGGGTGATCTGACCACCCTGTTCCTGCTCGCGTCCCGGACCCGGGCCGGGGACCAGGGCGTGGGCGAACTGGCCGATGAAGCGATCCTGGCTGAGCTTGAGTGCCCGCAAGGGGTGACCACGGTGCTGCGCGGCCTGCTCGATCCGGCCTCGGTGGCGGCCCTGGCCGGGCTTATCGCCGCCGGCAAGCGCCGACGGGGGGCGTCCGGGGTATTTTTGTGCGACAACTACAGCCACAAGATCGACCCGGCGGCCCCGGAGCAGGCGCCAACCGTCCGCCTGCTCACCCGGAAACACCAGTCCATGACCTTTTCCCTGGACAATACGGTCTTTCTCAAGGTGTTTTTACGCCCCGAAGAAGGCGTCAACCCGGAACTGGAGTTGCCCCTGCATCTGGCCCGGCAGGGCGTCGCCGGCATCCCCCGGGTGCTTGGCTCCCTGGCCTACCGTCGGCCCCACGGTCAGGACATGGTTCTGGCCGTGGCCTCCTCCTACGTTTCCGGGGCCGTCGCCGGAGACAGTTTTGCCCTGGAGTCCCTGGAACGGTTTTTCGGGGAAATTCTGGCCCTGGGACAGCTGCCGTCGGACAAGCACGAAGCCGAGGCCGTCGAAGGTTCACTGCTCGAATTCTTCCGAAGCCTGGGCGAGCAGACCGCCCGGCTGCATCTGGCCCTGGCTGCTGTGCCCGATCCGGATTTCACCCCGGAGCCGGTGACGAAACTGTACCTGCGCTCCATCTACCAATCCATGCGCAACCAGCTCCACCGGGCCTCCCTGGCCGTGGACGCGGCCCGGCGGGACGCCAAACATCTCAAACCGCTGCCCAAGCGCACGTTGCTTGAGAAGCTGTCGCCGCTTTTGACCCTGACCCCGGTCGGGGCTAGGCTGCGCATCCACGGCGACTTCCAGTTGGAGAACATCCTGCGGGTGGGGCAGGAGCTGGTGGTGACCGACTTTGACGGCGACGTCCGGCTGCCGCTTGGCGAACGCCGCATCAAACGCTCGCCCCTGCGCGACGTGGCCAGCCTGCTGCTTTCGGTCGCCATGGTGGCCAGACGGGGCTATGCCCGCCATATCGAACAGACGCCAAGCGATGGGCCGCTTTTGGCCGGGTGGCTGGAGGGCTGGATTGCCGCGGCCTGCGACAGTTTCCTCTCCGCCTATCTGGAAACGACCCGGGAGGCCGCCTTTCTCCCGGCCGATCCGGTCACCCGCCAGACCCTGCTTGAGATCTTTGTGATCGAACAGGGGCTTCGGACCATTCTGCGGGGCAGCGACGAACATCGGCTGGCCGACGTGCCCTTGGTCCTGGCTGCGCTCGGCAGCCTCAAAGGGCTGCTCCCATGAAGGCGCGTGCGGGAATAGCGGCGCTTTTGGCCGATCCGTTTGTGTCCGATATCCTGGCCGGCCGCCGCGACGGGATGCTGCTCCTGGACTACGACGGCACCCTGGCTCCGTTTGTGCAAAAGCGCGATGAAGCCCGGCCCTATGCCGGCGTGGTGGATATCCTGGCCCGGCTGCCAGTCCGGGGCCCGGGCCGCTTTGTCGTTGTGACCGGCCGCAGGGCTACGGAACTTATCCCGTTTTTGATGCCGGCCAAGCCCATGGAGATCTGGGGTTGCCATGGAGCCGAGCGGCTGCCGGCCGATCGTGCGGCCGGGAGGCTGGACGTGCCGCCGGCGGAGGCCCAGGTGCTGGCCCGGGCCTTGGAATTGGCCCAGAGGATGGCCCCGCCCGACGCCCTGGAACAAAAACCGGTCAGCCTGGCCCTGCACTGGCGTGGGCTGGACGAGGCGAAACGGAAGTACCGGGCCATGAAAGAGGAAATCGAGCGCATGGTGGGCGAGATCAACGGCCGCTATTCCATGCCGGGTTGGGCTCCTGTGCATTTCACCTATCGCAATCTTCCGCCCGAGGAGCTCATCGCCTACTATATGGCCAGCGACATGGCGCTGGTCACGCCGCTTCGAGACGGCATGAATCTGGTGGCCAAGGAATACGCCGCCTGCAATATTCGGGAAACGGGCATCCTGTGTCTCTCCGAATTTGCCGGCGCCGCCATGGAACTGCACCGCCATGCCACCATGGTCAATCCGTTCGATGTGGACGGCGTGGCCGCAGCCATCCGCGACGGGGCGTTCATGGACATCGGCCTGCGCCGCCGTCGGATGCGGTCCATCCGGGCCATTGTGCGCCGCTACGACATTTTTTGGTGGGTGGACGCCTTTCTGGAAGCGGCCTTTTCCACGCATCTGGAGGCGTTTCCCCAAAACGAGGCGGCTTATTGGGCCGATCTGGAGCAAAACCAGGGACCGCCCTGGGATATAGAGCCACAAGCCTAAGGCCTTTTGGCAGTCGCCTGCTGCCCGGCAGGCGGCCCGCACCAGCCTCGAAGAGTCCCGTCGTTGTCCGGGCTTGCGTATTGACAGGCTAGCCGCTCTCGTTCATTGCTTATAGGCTGGATTTTTGCGAGTCTTGTAAGCGGTTCGAGGCTGCTATGGCCGACACGATGGTTTCTCCTCGTGGCCCCTCCACCCCGTCGTTATTTGTGTGTTACGACTGCGCCTCCCAGGCCTGTCCTCCCGGGAGTGCTGTCTGCCGTTGCGTCCCACCTTGGTCTGCCTGCAGTCTTTGGCCCTTGGCTTCTGCAGTCCAGCCCACGCGCATGCATCTCCCCCTTCGGTCTGTCCTTCGCCGGGAGCGCTGGTCAGACGACACCGCCTGGTCTCCTGGTCGGCCTGGTTTTGGCGAGGTCTTTCCTGGCGGCCTTTGCCTTCGGGGGCGTCCCCGGCGCGACGCCCTTCGCGGTGGCTGCGTCCGAACTTGCGGCTGGCTTGGAGACGTAAGAGGAAGGCCTGCGGTAAAACGTCCAGGCCTTGGGAGGGGGTGATGACCCAAAGAAACCAGGTGTCCAGTCCGCTTTCCCCGGCCTTGCCCTGGTGGGTTGTCACCGGCGTTTTGGTGGTCAACCTGCTGGTCTTTGCCATGGCCGGCCTGTCGCTGCTGAGCAGCCGGGGCCACTTCCAGGAGCGAACCGAGGTCACGACCCGCAATATGGCCCAGGCCGTGGCGGAGTTTACCGGCGACCTGATCTCCAAGGTGGAGGTCGCCCTGGTTGCGGCTGCGGAAGAGTACCAATGGCAGCAAACGACAGGGCTCGTCGATGATCAGGCTTTGGAAGCCTACCTTGCCAAATTATATGGTTATTTTTCCTTCCTTGGCGGCATACAGATTGCCGACGCCCAGGGCACGGTCACGCATGGGGCCGGGGAGGACGGCCGCAGGCAGATCAACGTGGCTGACCGTGCGTACTTCCACGAAGCGCGAGACAATCCGAAACAAACACTGATTATTTCCCAGCCGCTCCTGGGACGGGTCGCCAAAGAGTGGGTGGTCGTTATCGCCCTGCGCATCAGCAAGCCCGACGGGTCTTTTGCCGGGGTGGCGTATGCGCCGCTTCGCCTGCGTCACTACAGTCGGTTCCTGGCGTCGTTTGATGTCGGCAAGGATGGCGTCCTGGCCGTGCGCGACCAGGATATGGGGTTGCTTGTCCGCTTTCCGGATTTGAAGCCACTTGGCGTCGATGTCGGGAGTAAGACCGTCTCGTCGGAATTTGTCCAGTTATTCCGGTCAGGGGCAACCTCTGGCACCTATTTTACAGAAAATAATAATGATAAGATCGGTCGAACGTATTCCTATGTGAAAGTGCCTGGTTGCCCCTGGTATGTTGTCGTTGGGATAGCCGGCGAGGAGTCGCTTGCCCCCTGGTGGAAAGAATTCACCAGAACTGTTTTCCTGGTCGCCATATTTACCCTCTGCACCGGTGTATTCGGTGTGCTTTTTTCCTTGTACTGGAAGCGTCAAATCGGTTCGGCCGTTCGTCTGGCAGAGCAGGAGGCCAGATTCCGGGAGGTCGTGGAAGGGACCGACAATCTCATTGTCAAATTAGATGTCAACGGGCGCATCCTCTACGCCAATCCTGTGGCCCGGGTGGTTTTTGGTCTGGCTCCGGAACAGTGCGTCGGGAAAATGATCACGGATTTCATACATCCCGCGGACCGTGAGCCAAGCATGAAGGCGCTTCAGAGCTGGATTGGGGAGAGATTGTCCCATGCGACCTTTGAAAACCGGCAGGTTTCCGTCACCGGAGATGTGCGGCAGATGTCCTGGACTGTGGACATGCACTATGATTCTCAGGGGAAACTTGTCAGTATCGGCAGCATTGCCCAGGATATAACCAAGCGCAAGCAGCTTGAGGAGAGCCTGGTCAAGGCCAAAGAGGCTTCCGATGCGTCGAACAAGGCGAAATCGACTTTTCTGGCCAATATGAGCCATGAGATCCGCACGCCCCTCAACGGCATGTTCGGGATGCTTGAACTTCTGGAGACAACCGACCTGACCGCCGAACAACGGGGCTATCTCCGCTCCGCCCTGCTCTCCTCGAAGCGTTTGTCCGTGCTCCTCTCCGATATCCTGGATATTTCGCGGATCGAGGCGGACAAACTGGCGATTGAGGACGCGGAATTTGCCCTGATCGACCAGAAGGAATCGGTGCTGGACGTGTTTGGCCTGGTTGCCAGGGGAAAAGGCCTGGTCTTGGACTTTGTGATCGACGAGCAGACGCCGCCGCAGCTTGTGGGGGATGGCGCCCGGCTGCGCCAGATTCTTTTCAATCTGGTCGGCAACGCCATCAAGTTTACGGAGCGCGGTTCAGTCACTGTCGAAGTGTCCATGTTGCCCCAGCGCGCAAGCGGCAGCGTCCACCTGCTTTTTTGCATCACCGACACCGGCATTGGCATTCCGGATGCACAGCTGGCGACCATCTTCGAGCCGTTCACCCAGGCGGACGCCTCTTACTCGCGCCGTTTTCAGGGGGCCGGCCTGGGGCTTTCCATTGTCCGAAAGCTGCTGGCCCTCATGGGCGGCGGGTTGTCTTTCGACAGCCGGGAAGGGGTCGGAACGACGTTTTTCCTCTCGCTGCCGTTCCGGCTTCCCGCCGCCCGGCCCAAAGAGGGGGGGCCATCGCCGGCGCTGCCGTCCGGCCCCGGCAGCGGCCGGGGGCTTCGCATCCTTTTTGCCGAGGACGACGCGGTCAGTCTGATGGCCGGCCGGCGGATGCTTGAGAAATGCGGCTACGCCGTGACCACGGTCCAAAACGGACAGGAGGCGCTCGACCACCTGGCCCGGGCCCCGTTCGATCTGGTCTGTATGGACATCCAGATGCCGGTCATGGACGGCGTGGAGGCCGTCAGGCGTATCCGCAACGGCGAGGCCGGCCATGCCTCGGCCACGATTCCGGTTATTGCCCTGACCGCCTACGCCATGGCCGGGGACAGGGAACGGTTTCTGGCCGCCGGGATGAACGGCCATGTCTCCAAACCCGTGTCTGTCGTCGAGCTCCAAGACGCGATTGACGGGGTGATGGCCGGGACCGGCAGGCGCCCCTGACAACAGCCCGGAAGGACTGCCGCCAGGGGGCCGCCGCCCAGGGCGCGCGCCCGGAAGGATCTGTCGCCTCGCCTGAGCGGGCCGAAGGTGCGGCCGGGTGCGGGCTGGGACAGCCTGTCCCCGTTGTGACGGAAGGGGCGGGGGCAACGGTCAGGCCGGGGGCACAAAAAAACGGGGGGCCAATCGGCCCCCCGCATCATTGTAAGCTTCGGCGCGCCGCCAGGCGTTGGCGCGTTTAGATGTCGAACAGCGATTCCAGATCGTTTCGGGTGAGCGACTTGAAGGCGTCCTGGCCGGGAATGACGGCCTCGGCCACGTCGCGTTTCTGCTCCTGCAGGCGCAGGATTTTTTCCTCCACCGTGTTCTGGCAGATGAGCTTGTAGGAGAACACCTGGCGCAGCTGGCCGATGCGGTGGGTGCGGTCGGTGGCCTGGTTTTCCACCGCCGGGTTCCACCAGGGGTCGTAGTGGATGACGTAGTCGGCGCTGGTGAGGTTAAGCCCCGTGCCGCCGGCCTTGAGCGAGATGAGGAACACCTTGATGTTCTCGTCCCCGTTGAACTTGTCCACCTGGTCGAAACGGTCCTTGCTCGAACCGTCAAGATAGCAGAACGGCATCTGGCTGATGGTCATCCAGGAGCGGATGATATGGAGCATTTGCACGAACTGCGAGAAGACCAGCACCTTGTGGCCTTCCTCGATGCAGTCGGTGATGAGGTCCTTGAAGGCGTCGAACTTGCCTGAGGGCAGGTTGGTGTTGACGCCGGGCAGGTCGAGCTTGAGCAGGCGCGGGTGGCAACATATCTGCCGCAGCTTCAGCAACGCGTCGAGGATCGACATCTGCGACTTGGCCAGGCCCTTTTCGTCCACCGTGGCCAGCACCTGCTCTTTGAGCTTTTTGGCCAGGGCGGCGTAGAGTTCCAGCTGCTCGTCGAGGAGATTGCAGTAGTAGGTGTTTTCCACCTTGGGCGGCAGGTCTTTGGCCACCTCGGACTTGGTGCGCCGCAAAATAAACGGCTTCACCCGGCCGCGCAGGTAGTCAAGCGTCTCCACGTCGCCGTCCTTGATCGGCTTGACGATGCCGCGCTGGAAGGCGTTCTGGCCGCCGAGGAAGCCCGGCATCAGGAACTCGAAGAGCGACCACAGCTCGAAGAGGTTGTTTTCGATGGGCGTGCCCGACAGGCAAAGCCGGGTCTTGCCGGTCAGCCGGCGCACCGAGCGGGCGGTGATGGTATTGGGGTTTTTGATGTTCTGGGCTTCGTCCAAAATGATGGAGGCGAATTCGTATTTGAGCAGTTCGTCGAGATCGCGGCGAAGCAGGGCGTAGGTGGTGATGACCAGATCGGCTTCGGCGATCTTTTTAAACATGTTTTCGCGCCGCGCCCCGTAGATGATGAGCTGCTTGAGGTCGGGCACGAACTTCTGGGCCTCACGCTCCCAGTTGGGCAGCACCGAGGTGGGGACCACGATGAGGTTGGGACCGCGCGCCCCGCGTTCCACATTGTGCTGGATAAAGGACAAGGTCTGGACGGTCTTGCCCAGGCCCATCTCGTCGGCCAGGATGCCGCCGAAACCGTATTCGCGCAGGAAATTGAGATAGGACAGGCCCTCGACCTGATAGGGGCGAAGATCGGCGTGCAGGCCCTTGGGCACGCGCACCGGCATGATTTCCCGGAAGCTGTGGATCTTTTCGCGCAGGCTGTTCCAGAACGAGTCCGTGCGCGCCTCGGGCATGTCCTCAAGGAGCTTGTCGAGGACCGGGGCCTCGAACTGCTTGAATTTCGTCTGGGGCGGCTTGTCCGTATCGTAGCCAAGGGCCCGCAGCTTGTGGGCCAGCTTTTCCAGCCAGGCCTCGGGCAGGCTCGTGTACGAGCCGTCTTTGAGCTGCACGTAGCGTTTGCCCTGGGTCCAGGCCCGCCAGATCTTTTCGATGGGCACCCGCTGGTCGTCGTACTGCACCTGGAGATCCAGGTTGAACCACTTCTCTTCTTCCTTGGACTCCACCTCGGCCACAATGATCGGCGTGGTCAGGCGCACCTTGTAGCGGGTCAGGTTCTTCTCGCCAAAGACCCGGTATTTTTCCACCAGCTTGGGATAGGCGTCGAGCAGAAAGACAATGGCCTCTTCGGTCTCCAGGAACCAGTTGGCATTGTTTCTGGCCTGGAAATGCATGTCGGTGAGCATGGTCAAAAGCGCCTGCTCATGGTCGCAGTCCCGGGCGATCAGATAGGACTTGCCGTTGTGCAGATACGAGGCGGTCATGAGGTCCGGGTTGGGCCCGGGGACCGTGATCTCGCCGTGTTCGGTCTGGTAGATGTTTTGGATCTGCAGGGTGAGCAGGCTGCCTTCCTCGTCCAGGAAGATTTTGGGATCGTAGTTGGCGGCCACGAAGAACGGCTGCATTTTGACCAGGAATTCCTCCTGGCCGTAGAGGTCGGCCATGGGCAGGTGGGTCCAGACCCGGTCGAGAAATTCGGACACGTCGGAAGTGGGAATGGCCGGCGGATTTTGCGCCATATCCGACACGAGCTGGGGCGGCAGACCGGTCTGGACCGGATAAAAGGCGTTTTTCCAGCAGACCCAGATGGGCATCTGGCCGTAGAAATAGACTTCCTGGCCGAGGATGGAGAAGGGGGCCTTGCCGGGGCTGCCCAGGAGCGTGTCAAAGGACAGGCCCTCTTCGGACAGCTTGGGGGCCAGCTGCAGGCGCATGGTCTTGGACTCGATGCGCACCGGCTGTTCGGTGTCGCGCCAGTAGAGGTAGTATTCCTTGCCGATGGCCCAGAAAAACCAGGCCAGAAGGCCGGGCGGCAATTCCACCCGGTGTCCGGCGTAGTCCAGGTGATGCTCAAGCATCTCGGCCACCACCGGCAGGGTGGGGGACAGCTCCGACCAGTCCGGGTTCTTGATGATCTGCTCCAGGGTGATCTCGGAGTGGACCTGGGAGATGCCGGACTTGTTTTGCCTGGCCCGGAAAAAGGCCACTTGCAACCGCCCCGGTTCGGGGTGGAAGCGAAAGATCAGGTAGTGGCGGCCGGGTTCCGGCTCGGGTTCGGTGGAAAAATAGGTGCGAAAGGTCTGTCGCCATTCCCCGCGCGCGGCCTGGGCGGCGCGGTCGCTTTCCTCGCTGCCGTCGCCGGCTTCCTCGTCCAGGGTGCGGATGCACTTGAGCGCCGTGGCCCCGACATGGCGGCAGACGCCGGAAAAAGAATCCGGGCAGTTGCAAAAGAAATTGATGCTGCCGTCCCGAAGGTTGACAGACAGTTCCGAAGCATAAACCTGAAAATCATCGCCCTGAACCTGGCCTTCCACATCCCAGAAGTGGTCGTGTTTGTTGACGGCCAGCTTCTGGATGCCGCCCCCGGCCACAATGGCGTGGGACCCGTCCAGGATGTATTCAGGAATCGTCTCGCGAACGAAATCTCCAAGCAATGCTTTGATTTTGGTTTCGTCGTTTCCCATGACCATGGGCCTTGGACTCCTTGGTGCGACATATCTGCGTCCGGTTCCCTCCGGCCGTGCCGGCAGGCGGCCGGCAGGAGAGACAGACAAGTCCGGGCCGATTACCCGATTTCAGACCAATTTGGAACGGAAATATTGCCGGGGCGGTGTGCTGCCGTCGGCGAAGCCGGGCCTGGGGAAAAAGCGCTTTTATTTTTGGCTGGCCCCGTATATATTTTAGCTGCCAAGGGCCTTGCGCATCCGTATCAATACGTTGTTTTGGGCGGGCGTTGCAAGCGAAAAGGAGAACTATGCGTCTGGCGCATGCGGTATTTTTCGTCCTGTTTTCCAGTCTGCTGCTGCTTGGCGGTTGCGACCGGTCCCCCTCGGGCGAGCAGAAGAGCCAACACGCCCCGGCCCCGACGGCGACCCCGGCCCAGACTCCGGCGAAGACCCCGGGCGAACCCGTGACCGGCGGACGCATCGTCATGGCCACCATTGGCGAGCCCTCCAACCTGATCCCGCCCCTGGCCTCGGATTCCGCCTCCCATGAGGTGGCTGATCTGCTCTATGTCTCGCCGCTTCGCTACGACAAGGACATCAAACTCGAGTGTTTTGCGGCCGAGCGCTATGAAGTGCTGGAAGACGGCAAGCTGCTCAAGTTCTGGCTGCGTCCGAACATTCGTTGGACCGACGGCGTGGAGCTCACGGCCGAGGACGTGGAATTCACCTACCAGCTCATGATCGACCCGAAAACGCCCACGGCCTATGCCGAGGACTACAAGGCGGTCGCCAGCTTCGCCGTGACCGGCAAATATTCCTTCGAGGTGCGCTACAATGAGCCCTTTGCCCGGGCGCTGGTCACCTGGGCCGGGGCCATCCTGCCCAAGCACGTGCTGGCCGGGCAGGACCTGATGACCACCAAGTACGCCCGGGAGCCCATTGGGGCCGGACCCTATGTCCTGGCCGCCTGGGAATCCGGCCGCAGCCTGACGCTCAATGTCAACCCCGACTATTTCGAGGGCCGGGCCTCCATTGATCAGGTCGTCTACCGCATCATCCCGGACACCTCGACCATGTTTCTGGAACTCAAAGCCGGCAACCTGGACATGATGGGACTCACCCCGCAGCAGTACCTCTACCAGACCACCGGCCCGACCTGGGAAGCCGACTGGCAGAAGTTCAAGTACCTGTCGTTTGGCTATACTTACATGGGGTATAACCTCAAAAGCCCGTTTTTCGCCGATGTCCGGGTGCGCCGGGCCTTGGCCCATGCCGTCAACAAGGAAAGCATCATCAAGGGCGCGCTCCTGGGCCTGGGCATGCCCACCATTGGCCCTTACAAACCCGGCACCTGGGTCTACGACACCGCCATTGCCGACTACCCCTATGATCCGGCCCAGGCCAAGGCCATGCTGGCCGAAGCCGGCTGGCAGGACAGAAACGGCGACGGCGTCATCGAGGACGCCTCCGGCCGGCCCTTTTCCTTCACGCTTTTAACCAACCAGGGCAACGAGGCACGGATCAAGACCGCCACCATCATTCAGAGCGAGCTGGCCGCCATTGGCATCAAGGTCGAGATCCGCACAGTGGAATGGGCCTCGTTTCTCAAGGAATTTGTGGACAAGGGCAACTTCGACGCCATCATCCTGGCCTGGACCATCGCCCAGGACCCGGACAACTACGACGTCTGGCACTCGAGCCGGGCCGTGCCCGGGGGGCTTAATTTCGTGGGGTATAAAAATCCCGAAGTCGACGCCTTGCTGGAGCGCGGCCGGCGCACCGTGGATCAGGCCGAGCGCAAAAAAATCTACGACGCCTTTCAGCAGATCCTGCACCAGGACCAGCCCTATCTTTTCCTCTTTGCCCCCTACAGCCTGCCCATCCTGACAGCGCGCATCCAGGGTGTGGCCGTGGCCCCGGCCGGCATCAGCTACAACTTCACCAAATGGTGGATTCCCCGCGACAAGCAGACGTTTCGTCTGGAACAGTAACCCGCACGGGCGCGTCCTTCCCCAAGGCGCGCCCGCCAGCCACGGCCGCCGCCCGGGCACGAGGCCGGGACAATCATGATTCGCATCAATGAAATTTTGGATAAAACGGCCCTGTACTTAAATGAACAGGATCAGGCCCTTATTACCAAGGCCTACGTGTTTTCCGCCGCCGCCCATGCCGGACAGGTGCGTCTTTCCGGCGAACCCTACCTGTCCCACCCCCTGGAAGCCGCCGGCATCCTGGCCGACATGCGCCTTGACGCCGCTTCCATCGCCTCGGGCCTGCTCCACGACACCGTCGAGGACACCAAGGCCACGGTGGACGAGATCGAGGAGCTTTTCGGCGAGGAAGTGGCCGACATCGTCGACGGCGTGACCAAGATCAGCCTCATCCCCTTTGAGACCAAGGAAGAGGCGCAAGCCGAAAACATCCGCAAGATGATCCTGGCCATGGCCGAGGACATCCGGGTGGTGCTGGTCAAGCTGGCCGACCGGCTGCACAACATGCGCACCCTGGAGTTCCAAAAGCCCCACAAGCGCTCGATCATTGCCCAGGAAACCATGGACATCTACGCCCCGCTGGCCAACCGGCTGGGGCTGCATCGCATCAAGACCGAGCTTGAGGACTGGAGCTTTCGCTACTTAAAGCCCGACATCTACAACCAGTTGGTGGAAGGGGTCGACACCCACCACACCCTGGACGAAACCTATATCGACCGGGTCATCGCCTACATCAACGGCCTGCTCGAACCCAACAACATCAAGGCCCGGGTCTTTGGCCGCAGAAAGCATCTCTGGAGCGTCTACAACAAGATGCGCGTCCAGGAGCTGACCATCGATCAGGTCCACGATCTGGTGGCCTTCCGGGTGGTGGTGGAGACGATTCGCGAATGCTACCACGTGCTGGGGCTGGTCCACTCCCTGTGGAAGCCGGTGCCGGGGCGGTTTAAAGACTACATCTCCATGCCCAAGGCCAACATGTACCAGAGCCTGCACACCACGGTGGTTGGCCCTGGCGGCGAGCGCATCGAAATCCAGATCCGCACCGAGGAGATGCATCGTCTGGCCGAAGAAGGCGTGGCCGCCCACTGGAAATACAAGGAACGCGAGAAGGGCAAGTTCAACCCCCGGGACGTGGAGCGCTTCCAGTGGCTGCGCCAGATCATGGACTGGCAGCGCGAGCTGACCGACTCGCGCGAGTTCGTCACCAACCTGCGCTTCGACCTCTTCCAGGACGAGGTCTACGTCTTCACCCCCAAGGGCGACGTCAAGGAGCTGCCGGAAGGGGCCACTGCCGTGGATCTGGCCTTTCTCATCCACACGGCCATCGGCGAGCACTGCGCCGGAGCCAAGGTCAACGGCAAGCTGGTGCCGCTCGATACGCCGCTGAAAAACGGCGACACCGTCGAGATTATCACCGACAAGAACCGCCGGCCCAACCGCGACTGGCTCAAATTCGTCAAGACGGCCAAGGCGCGGATGCGCGTCAAACATTTCATCCGCACCGAGGAACGGGTCCACTCCATTGCCCTGGGCCGCGAGATGCTGGAAAAGCAGGGCAGGAAAGACGGGGTCAACGTCTTAAAGGCCATCAAGGACGGCTCCATGCTGGCCGTGGCCCGGGACCTGTCCATGGGCAGCGTCGAGGACGTGCTCTCGGCCGTTGGCTATTCGCGCATCACGCCCAAAAAGATCACGGTCCGGCTCATGCCCAAGCGCGAGGGCGAGGACGCCGAAGCCGCCGCCGCCAGGGTGGCCGAGCAGCATCCCGTGACCCCGGAGTCCGGGCATGTGCCCAAGGGCAAGCCCGGGGAGGGGGTGCGCATCCAGGGCGTGGACAACGTGCTGGTGCGGCTGGCCCAGTGCTGCAACCCGGTGCCCGGCGACGCCATTGTCGGCTACATTTCCCGGGGACGCGGCATGGTGGTCCACACCCACGACTGCCCCAATGTGCGCAACCTGGAATCCGAGCGGCTCATCCAGGTCAGCTGGGAGGGCGAGAAGGAACAGCCCTATCCGGCCGGTCTGTCGATCCTGGCCAAGAACGAGAAGGGCGTGCTCAGCAAGATTTCCAACCAGCTGGCCGAGGAAGGCGTCAATATCGACTCCGGGGCCATTCATTCCAATGTGGACGGCACCACCCAGCTGACCTTTCGCATCGAGGTCCGCGACGCCGGCCATCTCTACCGCACCATTGAACGCTTGCGCCGTCTGGACGCCGTCATTGACGTCAAGCGCCACGCCGTTTCCGACGAGCTTGGGACCAACACCAGCGAACCCGGCAACATGGACTGAGTTGGCCCCATGATCACCCGGCTCATTCTGACGGATTTCATGGCCCACGGCCGCACCGAGTTTGCCTTGGCGCCGGGCCTCAACGTGCTGACCGGCCCCAACAACACCGGCAAGTCCGCCGTGGTCGAGGCCTTGCGCTGCCTGTCGGAAAATCCCGTGCCCCGCCACGTCATCCGCCACGGCGCGGCCGAGGCCCGGGTGGAGGCCGAACTTGAGGACGGGGTGACGGTCGCCTGGGTGCGCCGGCCGAAATACGCCCTCTACGAGGTGCGCCGGCCCGGTGTGGACGAGCCGGAAGTGTTTGCCAAATTCGGCCGGGCCGTGCCTGAGGAGGTGCGCCGGCTCTTGCGGCTGGGACCGGTGCTCCTTGGCGGCGACGGCGAGGTGGCCGTGGACGTCCATATTGGCAACCAGCGCGAACCGGTGTTTCTCTTAAACGAACCCGGCACCGTGGTGGCCGGCTTTTTCGCCGCTTCCACCGAAGCGGCCCATTTGATCGCCATGCAGGCCCGGCTGACCGAGCGCAGCCGCAAGACCAAGACGGAAAAAAAGCGTCTGGAGAAGGGATTGGCAGCCACGGCGGCCAGTCTGGACAAGCTTGGCTCCCTGCCGGAACTGGAGCTGCGTCTGGACGCGGCGGCCGGGCTGGAAGCGGCCGTGGCCGGCCGGGAGGCCGACGCTGCCGCCCTGGAGCGGCTTCTGGCCCGGCGCGGGCAGGTGGCCGGGCGCCTTGCCGCTCTGGCGCGCACCGGGCAAACGCTTGACCGGCTCACCCCGCCGCCGGCCCTGGCCCCGACCGCCGAACTGGCGGCCTTGACCGCCCGGCAGGCCGCGCTGGCCCAAAGCCTCGCCCGCACGGCCCGGCGGGACCAAGCCCTGGCCC
>NZ_JSEH01000021.1 GCF_000801335.2 Desulfovibrio sp. TomC | reverse complement strand
TCGCCGGCTTGACACGGCCCCAAGGCGTGCCTAGCTCAAGGCTTCGGCCTTTTGCGCCAAACACCAAGGAGAACGACACATGGCTTACGACATCCGCCTCGTGAAACTCATAAACGGCGAAACCGTCCTCGGCAAATGGGACGAGGCTGCCGATAAGCTGACCGAAGTGGCCATGCTGCAGACCATCCCGTCGCAGCAGGGCGTGCAGATGATGCTTTTGCCCTTTGGCTATCCGTTTGAGACCGAAATCGGCGGCGAGATTGCCGGCGCCCATATTCTCTACCAGTTCAAGAAGTTCCCCGACGAACTCCAGACCCGCTACCTCGAGGCCACCAGCAACCTGACCCTGTCCACCACAGGCGATCTCAAAAACCTGTCGTCTCTGGCGGGCAAGGGCGGCAACATCTCAAATCTCCTCAAGAAATAATTCCAGGCCCCAAGCCGCCATCCGGTTTTCTCCGGGTGGCGGCGTATTTGTTTTTCCCCACGAAAGACCGCCCCGGCCCACTGCGGCGGCCGGAGACCCCCTCATGCGTGATCTCGTACCCCGATTGCAAAAGCCCACCCAGTATCTCGGCGGCGAATGGGGCCGCACGGCCAAGGACCCGACCACGGTCCGGGCCCGGGTGGCCCTGGCCTTCCCGGATTTCTACGAGGTCGGCATGTCCTATGTCGGCGGGCGCATCCTCTATGAGGCCGTCAACCGTGTTTCCGGCCTGGCGGCCGAGCGCGTCTTTGCCCCGGCTGATGAGGCCGTGGTTGTCATGCGCGAGTCCGGCGCGGCCTTATGCACTTTGGAAACCGACACGCCGCTGACCGCGTGCGACGTGGTGGCTTTTCACCTGACCCATGAGCTGTGCTACACCAGTGTGCTCCACATGCTCGATCTGGCCGGCATTCCCTTCCGCACGGCCGACCGGGCAGCCGGCGGCCATTGGCCCCTGGTCATAGCCGGCGGCGGCTGCGCTTTTAACGCCGAACCGATGGCTCCATTTTTCGACGTCATGGTCATTGGCGATGGCGAAACGGCCCTGGTCGACATCCTGGGTCTGGTGGCCGAGGCCCGGGAGGCCGGTACGCCGCGCCTGGAACTGTTGCACAACCTGACGGCCATTCCCGGCGTCTACATTCCGGAATTTTTCGAGTTCGACCCGGAAACCGGCATACACCCCCTGGTTGCCGGCTACGACAGAGTGGTCAAGGCCGTGGTGGCCGATCTCGACACGGCCCCGTTCCCATCCTGCCAGGTGGTGCCCTTTGCCCAGGCCGTCCATGACCGCCTGTCGGTCGAGATTGCCCGGGGCTGCACCCGGGGCTGCCGCTTCTGTCACGCCGGCATGATCTACCGGCCGGTGCGCGAACGCAGCCTCGGCGCCCTGGAAAAGCTTGTCGGCGAGGGCCTGGGCCGCACCGGCTACGAGGAGCTGTCCTTCCTGTCCCTGTCCACCGGCGATTTTTCCGCTCTGGAAAGCCTTTTTGCCCAGAGCATCGACCGCTGCCGCCGCGATCAGATCGCCGTGTCCCTGCCGTCGCTGCGGGCCGGCACCTTGTCCGACTCCATCCTGTCCATGATGGCCGGCATCCGCCGCACCGGGGCCACGGTTGCACCCGAGGCCGCCACCCAGCGCCTGCGCGACGTCATTAACAAGGGCATCACCGAGGAAGACATCCTGGCCCATGCCAGACGCCTGTTTGCGCATGGCTGGCAGCAGATAAAGCTCTATTTCATGATCGGTTTGCCGACCGAAACCGAAGACGACGTGCGCGGCATCTTCGAACTGGCCCAAAGGGTCCTGGCCGAGGCCCCGCGGGGGGCCAAACGCCTGCAGGTCACCGCCGCCATTTCGCCCTTCGTGCCCAAGCCCCACACGCCGTTTCAGTGGGACGCACAGATCAATCTGGAGCAGATTCGTAGCCGGGTGAATTTCCTGCGCGAGCTTTTTGCCTCCGAGCGCCGGCTGACCTTGCGCTGGCACGAGCCGGAGATGAGTTTTCTTGAAGGCGTTTTTGCCCGGGGCGGCCGGGAACTGGCTCCCCTGGTCGAGGCCGGCTGGCGCAAGGGCGCGCTGTTTTGTTCCTGGATCGACCGCTTCGATCTGGCCCCGTGGCTTGAAGTCTTTGCCGAGGCCGGCCTGTCGCCGGCCGACTGGCTGGCCGAACGCGACCTTGACCGGCCATTGCCCTGGGACCATCTGTCCTGCGGCGTCTCGCCGGCCTATCTGCGCCTGGAACGGCGACGCGCCCTGGAAGGGACCATCACCGGCGATTGCCGCTACGGCGAGTGCACCGGCTGCGGCGTGTGCAACGAGGGCGGCCGCAAAAGCCCGCTGACCGCCGAAGCGCCCATCATGCCCCGGCTCAATAACCCGGCTCCCGAGCGCGAAGCCGTGGCTGCGCCGCCCCCGCCGCCCAAGGAAGACCTCACCCGCAAGGACGCCCATTTCCGGGTCTGGTATGCCAAGCACGGCAGCGCCATTTATCTGAGCCAGCTCGAACTGGGCCGGGTCATCGAGCGTTCGCTGCGCCGGGCCGGGCTTAAACCGAGTTTTTCCGCCGGCTACCATCCGCTGCCCCAGATTTCATTTGGCCGGGCCTTGCCGGTCGGCGTCTCTAGCCAGGCCGAGTGGCTGGGCATTTTCCTGCGCGAGGCTGTGACCGCCGAGGAGTTTGCCGCCCGGCTCAATCCCAATTTGCCTGAGGGACTGGCCGTGGTCGGGGTCGAGCCCCTGGCCGGCGGGCGCAAGATGGCCCATCCGGTGCTGGAAACCTTTGTCCTGACCGTACCCGAGGAGCTTGCCTCGCAGTGCTTGCAAGGCTGGCAGGATTTCACCCGGGCCGAGACATTCCCGGTGACCTGGGAATCGAAAAAAGGCCCGCGCACCCTTGAGGCCAAGGCCATCGTTGTGGCTGTCGCGGTCGTCGGACCGGCAGTGGTGCGTTTTACCTGCGATTTTGGCGAGACCTATTTAAGCCCTCTGCGGCTGGTGGAGGCGGTCTGCCCGCAACTGGTCCGCGGAGCCTACGCTTTGGCCAAGACCGGGGTGGCCTATGCCGAGGGCGGCGGCTGGCCGCCTGAGATGAACGATTGTTAAGTATCGTTTCCCAGCCAAAGCCAGCACTCTGGCCGCTTCGGCTGCCGGGTGTCCGTCCGTCCGACTGGTCGGCCGGGCAGGGCCGTAAAGGAGTATCCCGTATGCGTTGGCGAAACGTCTTGTGTCTGGCCGCGCTCTTGGTGGCCCTGGCCGCATCGTCGGCTTTTTCGGCTGACGCCCCCAAGGTGGTCCGGCTCAAAAACGGTCTCACCGTGATGACCATTGAAGACGACCGGTTCCCGCTGGTTGCCGTGCGGCTTTTCGTTCATGCCGGCTCCGGGTACGAGACACCCAAGCAGGCGGGCATAAGCCACCTGCTTGAACATATGGTATTTAAATCCACGGCGAAACGCCCGGCCGGGCAGGTGGCGTCGGAGATCGAGGGGGCCGGCGGCGAGCTCAACGCGGCCACAAGCTTTGACAGCACCACCTACCGGGTGGACCTGCCTGCCGAGCACTGGCGTCTGGGTCTGGACGTGATCAAAGACATGATCTTCGGGGCCAAATTCGATCCCACCGAGCTCGACAGCGAGCGGCAGGTGGTGCTGTCCGAACTGGCCCGGGGCAAGGACGATCCCGACAACCGCCTTTTCCAGCTCACCCAGGCCATGGCTTGGCCGGAACGAGCCTACGGTTGGCCCATCATCGGTTTCCCCGAGACGGTGTCGAGCTTTTCCGGCGAGGATTTGCGGGCCTACGTGGCCGAGCGCTACCAGCCCCAGTCCATGCTGCTGGTGGTGGTCGGCAAGGTGCATGCCGACGAAGTGGAGCTGGAGGCCGGGGCGCTTTTCGGCGACCTGACCAATGATCGGGCCATCACGCCGCCGCCCGTCTATCCGCTTCCCGCCGTCGCCAGCCAGCCCTCGGTGCAGGTGGAATACGGCCAGTGGGGCAAGGTGCGCCTGCAGGTGTCGTTCCCGACGCCGGGGCTTCGCAGCGCCGACGAGGCCAGCCTGGAAGTCCTGGCCAAGCTGTTGGCCGGCGATGAGACCAGCCGGCTGTACCGCACGTTTAAATACGAAAAGCAGCTGGTCGACGACGTGTCCTGCGCCTCCATGACTCTGGAGCGAGGCGGGCTCTTTTTCATCGACGCCACCTTGGACGCCAAGAATCTGGCTGCCTTTTGGCAAGGCCTGCTGGGCGAACTGGCCCGGCTCAAGGGTGCGTCGTTTAGCGACAAGGAAATCGAGCGGGTCAAGCTCGGCGTCGAAGACGGCCTCTACGGAGCCAAGGAGACGTTGTCCGGACTGGCCATGAAGGCCGGCTATTTCCGGTTCTACGGCTACGAACCGGACGGTGAGGCCAATTATCTGCGGGCCGTGCATCTGGTTGACCAAAAGGCCCTGGAAGCGGTCATCGCCTCAACCCTTCGCCCCGAGCGCATGGTTGCGGCGGTCCTGGCTCCCAAGGCCGACGAGGCCGTGGTGACCACCGCCGGGCTGACCGAGGTGGCGGCCAAAATCTGGCCCGCGTCCAAGACTGCGGCCAAGGCAGCGGACGCCGCCGCCCCGGCAGCGGCGTCGCAAGTCATTGATCTGGGCGGCGGCCACACCCTGGTGCTGCTGCCGGACGCGACCCTGCCGTATGTCTCCCTGTCCATGACCTACAACGGCGGCGACGCCCTCCTGGCCCAAAACCACCAGGGGCTGGCCGAACTGGCCGCCAATTGTCTGACCACGGGTACGGCCAAACTGTCGGCCAACGCCCTGGAAGACTTTCTGGCCGACCGGGCGGCCTCGCTTTCAGCGGCCTCCGGCCGGGACTCGTTCTCGGTGGGATCGCGCTTTCCCAGCCGTTTCCAGGGCGACATGTACGGTCTTTTTGCCGACATCCTGTCGGCCCCGGCTTTTTTGCCGACCGAGGTCAAGCGCGAGGTCAACGACCAACTGGCCTCGATCAAGTCCAAGCAGGACGAGCCCATGGGACTGGCGTTTCGCCGGATATTCCCCTTCCTGTTTGCCGACACCGCCTACGCCTACACCCGCCTGGGCGATGCGGCCACGGTCAAAGGCTTCGGCCCCAAGGACGTGGCCGGCTTTTGGAATACCCAGCGCGCCATGCCCTGGGTGCTGGCTGTGAGCGGCGATTTTGACGCCGCTGCGGTGCGGCGCATGGCCGAGTCTCTGAATAAGGCCGCCGGCCCGGCCAAGCCCTTCACCTTTGCCACGCCGAAGTGGGGGGGAAAGCGCCAGGACTCGGCCACCTTGCCCGAGCGCAAACAGACCCATCTGTTCATGATCTTCCCCGTGCCGGGCATCGACTCGCCGGAAGCGCCGGCGCTCAGTCTCTTAAACGACGTGCTGGCCGGGCAAAGCGGACTGCTGTTCACCCGGTTGCGCGACGGCGAGAGCCTTGGTTATTCCGTGACCTCGTTTTTGTGGCAGGCCCACCATGCCGGGTTCCTGGCTTTTTATATCGGCACCTCCCCGGAGAAAGCCGATGCGGCCTTGGAAGGATTTAAGCAGGTGGCCGTCCAGCTCAAGCAGACGCCGCTCCCGGATGAGCTGATGCTTCGGGCCAAAAACGTCATGGCCGGCGACTACTACCGCGAGCGCCAAAGCCTTCGGGCCAGGAGCAGCGAGGCCTCCCAGTCCCTGGCCGCCGGGCTGCCCATCGACCATGAGCGCCAAGTGGTCGAAGCGGCGCAAAGTATCACGCCCCAGACCCTTCAGGAACTGGCCGGCAAATACCTGCAACCGGAAAACGCCTATATCTTTAGCGTCAAGCCCTAAACCTGCCGACAGGCGTGCGTGCTTTGCCCCCGGCTGGAGACCTCTCCGGCCGGGTTTTTTTGTTGGCAATCGCGGTCGTTTGGGGTCATCTGGCGGAAAAGGGAGGACTTCGCATGATGGTTTGCCAGGGACTTGCGACACCACTCCAGGTGGCATTCGACAATGGGACGTTTCGCGGGGTTTGCGACGCCACGCCGGACAAGGGCGGGGCCGGCCAGGGCTTTCGGCCGCATGAATTGCTGGAGGCGGCGCTCGGATCGTGTCTGGTCATGATCATGACCAAGTACGCTTCTGCTCACGGCATGGCCCTGGATCAGGCCGGGGTCACGGTGACGCTTGACCGCTCGGACCCGGAGACGGCGGCCTATGCCTGCGCCGTTACCTTGGAGGGCGACCTCAGCGAGGAAGAGCGGGGGAAGATCCTGCGGGCGGCCCGGGCCTGTCCGGTACGCCGGACTTTGGGCTGTCGGGCAGTGGTGACGGAAACGGTTTCGCCTGTGTAGCAGCTACTGGCGCAGCCTGTCGGCCGTGATCATGCGTATCAGGATGACAATGAGGCAGGCGACGAAAACGCCCATGGACAGGGAGCCGAAAAAGGCTTCCGAGGCAGCCAGCAGGCGCATGGACGGAGTGGGCATACAATCGGCGCAGCCGGTATTGGTGAACTGGGTGACGCTGAAGTACAGGCAGTCCCGGAAGGATTCGGTGGCCTTGCCGTTGCAGATGATCTGAAAGGCCATAAACGTCCTGGCATAACCGGCAATGACGCAGGCAGCGTAGACCGGCAGGGACACGGCCAGGATGACGAGGCTTCGAAACAGGACCAGCGACAGCAAAATGAGCGTGGGAAACGTGATGGAAAAGGCAAAGGCCAGGAAGATGATCTGATCGGGCGAGGTCGTCTTGGCCTGGCTCAGGTAGACCAAGTAGCCCAGAAAGGGCAGGGAAACGGCCAGTCCGATGAGGCCGAGAATGGAGCGCAGGCTCATGCCGGCCGCCTGTTGCCGCAGCGTTTCCCGGGGAAACGCTGCGGCTGGCTGTCCAGGGTCTGGCTGATCCTGTCTGCCATAAAGCCGGGTCTGTCCGAAACCATGGGTCCTGCCGTTAGTCGCGACAACAGCCTAGGCCCGCACCATGAGTGCATTGACCAGGCGCATGAGCAGTTCAGGCCGGTTGTGCAGATCGGAATTTTGCAGGTAGACCCGACGCTGGTGGAAACGATCCTTGAGGGTTTCCAGGTAGCGGTCGCGGTTTTCCACCAGCGAGGGATCATAGAGCGCCGTATAGCCCGGCAGGAATTTTTCGATGCTTTCCGGCTTGGGCAGCTGGGCCCCGGGCAGGAGATCCCAATCCACCCATTCCAGCCGTTCCAGCAAGAGCGAGGTCTGCAATGTGAGCGAGCTTTGCAGCGGGATTTTTTGCAGGTCCCGGTCCGAGGCCTTCCAGAAGCCGACCGAGTTGAAGGAATAGCCAACAGCCCCGGCCTCGAAGACGTTTAAGAAGGCTTCGACATCCTTCCAGAGTTCGTACACCCGGAAGGGGTTGGCAAAGGGTTCGAAGACAAGTGTTTTGAGCTCTTCCTCGCTGACATTCTCGGCCAGATTGCGCCGGGTCATGAGCGATGCTCCCATGGCCACGGCCAGATTTTTGTCGGCAAAGCGCACCACCGGCGGCAGGCAGGTGTCCTTCATGAGCCAGACCATGAGGTCCGGGAAGGAACACCGGTTGACGTAGGCCCCGAGCAGGTCGCGGTCAATAAGCGCCCGGCCGTTGGGGTTGCGCACGTCCTGGCCAAGCGGCAGCACCTTGCCGTCGGCTTCGGTCAGGCCCAGGTTCATGGTGGAGATCATGTACCGCCAGTCCGGATGGCCGGTCGGGCGTGAGTCGGTCTTGTCGAACAGGGTCGGTTCCCAGACCCGGCAGACCTTCTTTTCGCAGTCGATCTGGAAGGCGTCGTCGTGGAGCACGACCTTGGTAAAGCCGGCCGGCAGGGTGCCGCCGTTGTCGTGGGAATTGGTGTGGGAGGATTTGCCCGTGCCGGAGAGGCCGAAAAAGGCGATGGACCGCTTGCCCATGGCCTTGGCCCCGGCATCGGCGCAGCCGGAAAAGTCGATTTCCTTGATGCCGCCGTGGCAGGCGGCCATGCGAAGGCGCATGCCGGAGGTCCAGGCCAGGGTCAGGGTCCCTTTCTTGCGTTCACCGAAATAGCGCATCCCGAGGTTGAAGATGACGTTGGCGTCTTCATCGACCAGGGCCAGCTGGGGGCCGCCGGCGTTGTGGTAGTAAGGGTCGGCGGTGGTCCAGTGGTTAAAGCCCACGACCAGGATGTCGGGAATGGGGAGTTTGGCGCTTTGGGCGTACGTCTCGGCCAGCTCCTCGTAGGGCGTGAAATTGGCCAGCCAGTTGAAGACGTTGACCGCGTCGTCCTCGGTCGCCACGATGGTGGCCTTGATCATGAGATCGGTATCCAGGCCGAGAATGGCCTCGGCCTTGATGAGCGGATGTTGCTGCATGGCGAAGACGGCCTCGCGCAGGTCGGATTCGACCTTGCGCCGCTCCACCGGGTCCATGCGGGTATAGAAGCGTCGGGCCTTGGCTGTGCGGCCGACAATGCGGCCGTGACAGTTGTTGAGCACCGTGGCTCCGTCAGGCAGCCCCAGGCGCTTGGCTGCCGGCGGATAGATGGGCAGATCGGTGTCGGTGACGTCATGCTGGCTTTTGGCCAGTTCGTAAGCCTCGGCAGCCGTGACCTTGCGGACACGTTTGTCCAGGCAAAGGGTCTGGGCAATGGACCGAAGCGGCGGCATTTTGGTCATGTCGTCGCGGTAGTAGTCGTGGCTGGCGCGGCTGGCCATGAAGCCTCCATATGGAAGTGAATTGGCGTTAGGTATTACGCGGTTGCAGCGCTCGGGTAAACCGTTTTCTCGGGCCGGTCAGGTGCGTCGCCCCGGGGTAAAGCGTTTGGGGTCGATGCCGTATTTTTTGACCTTGTAGTTGACCACGCGGTAGCTTTCGCGCAGATCCCGCGCCGCCTGATACATGTTGCCCCGGGCCTTTTTGAGCGCTTCCACCAGCAGTTCCTGTTCAAATTCGGCCACGGCCTCGCCAAAGGAAAGCGAGGGCTCCGTACCGGAGGATTCGCCGGTCTGCAGGGTGGGCGGCAAATGGTAGGTGCGCACCACGGCCTCGTCGCAAAGCGTTGCGGCGCGTTCCATGCAATTGGCCAGTTCCCGTACGTTGCCCGGCCAGTGGTACTGGCTTAACAGATCAATGGCCGGGGTGGAGATGCGGCGGACGCTTTTGCCGGTCCGTACGGAAAAGTCTTCCAGGAAATATTCAGCCAGGGGCAGGATGTCCCCCATGCGGTCGCGCAGCGGCGGCACATAGAGGGCAAAGACGCCCAGAGCGTAAAACAGGTCTTCGAGAAAGGCTCCCTGCCCCATGGCGTCTTCCAGGGAGGCCGAGCTGGCCGCCACCACCCGGGCGTCCACGGCCACGGTCGTGTCGCTGCCCAGGCGGTTGACGGTCCCTTCCTGGATGACCCGCAATACCCTGGCCTGGGCCGCCGGGGACAGTTCCTCGATGTCGTCGAGAAAGACGATTCCGCCCTGGGCCAGCTCGAACAAGCCGCGTTTGGAGCGGGTGGCCTTGGAGCGCTCGCCCTTTTGGACGCCAAAGAGGTGCTCCATCACGGCTTCCTGGGGCATTTCGCCGCAACCCAGGCGCAAAAACGGGCGCATGCGGCGGTTTCCCTGGCTGTGCAGGCAGCGGGCCAGAAATTCCTTGCCCGTGCCTTCCTCGCCCCGAAACAGGACCGGGTCGTTGGAGTCCGCGGCCTGGGCGATCTGGCGCAGCACCAGCCGGATGCTTTTGGAGACAGCCACGGGCTGGTCCGGCGGGGTCTGGGCCGGGGCATCCTCATCCGGTTGCGGGGCGCTGGCAGCGGTGCGGCGCGAGGTGTCAAGCTCGTCGCGAAGGCGCAGGGAGGCGTTGCCGAGAATGCCGCCGACCACGGCGAGAAATTCGCGATGGGCCTCCAGAAAGACCATGGGGGCCTTGGGCAGATCGATGCTGAGCGCCCCGACCACGCCCGAGGGGGCCACTGGAGAAAAACCTTCCACATGGCCGTCAGGCGTCGGCACCGTCACCGGCACGCAGATGTGCGACAGGGTCGAGAGTTCGTCGGGCGGCCGGCCGAGGAAGTCGGGGTGATCCTTGACGTCCTGCAGGATCAGGGAACGGCGCGAACCGATGACCTGGCCCATGGTGATGGGGGCCGGACCATAGAGATGGTCCAGCCCCTGCTGGCGGCCGTGCGACAGGACGATGCGGGCGCCTGGCTGGGGCAGGTCGTGCAGTTCCAGGCAGACCCGGCGATAGCCAAGGGCTTCCACCAAAACGGCCAGGGCGTTTTCCAGCCCCCGGCGCACGGCCCGGCCGGGACCGGTGACGGCCACAATCCGCGTCAGCGCGCCATAAAAGGCCGGCCCGGCCCCGTCAAAGGACGTGAGCGCGTCGATCACGCCGCCTGACTCGCTGCAACGGCCCCGGCGCCAAGGGCCAGGGCCTTGAGGTTGACTTCGACAAGCTTGGGCTTGAGATATTTTTCGATGGAGCGGGCCAGCGCCTCAAGCGTAAAGGGCAGCGCCCCGCAGGCTGCTGCCGCGCCCAGCAGCACGGTGTTGGCGGCCTTGGCCGTGCCGGCCTGTTCGGCCAGACTGATGCAGGGGGCCATGACCACCCGGGCGGCAAAACCCTTGGCGATCTCCAGGACCTGCTCCAGGGGCGGGTAGCATTCCCGGCCCAGGCACACGCCGACCGGTTGGAGGGATTCGCTGTTGCCAACGACGAAGCCGCCGCGCCGCAGCATGGGGAGCGCCCGCAAGGTTTCGAGCAACTCAAAGCCGAGGATCACGTCGGCCTCGCCCGGGGCGATGACGGCGCTTTTATAGCCGCCGACCAGCAGGGTGGATTCGACCACGCCGCCGCGCTGGGCCATGCCGTGGATTTCGCCTGAGGTGACGGGGAACCCGGCGTCCAGGGCGGTCCGGGCCAAAAGCGTGGTGGCGGTCAGGGTGCCCTGACCGCCGACGCCGGTAAAAAAGATGCGGGAGCGGGTCATTTCGCCTCCTTCTTGCCGGGCTTTATCTCCGGGGAAAGCTGGACGCAGAACATGCAGCCGTCGCACTGTTCGGCGTTGATGGAAAATACGCCGTCGACCATGGCAAAGGCCGGGCAGGCCAGGTTGTCGCGTACGGCGAGGCAGGCGACAGGATCGCCGGCCACCCGGGCGGGCAGGGTCTTCTTGGCCTGGCCCACGCGCCGGGCATGGATGGGGCACGGGTATTCGGCCACCAGCACGCGTGGGCCATGCTTTTGGGACAGGTCGGTCAGGGCGGCCAGGGTCGCTTTGTGGTTGAGCGGATTGACCTTGACCGGTTCCACGCCGCAGGCCCGGATCAGCCCCATGAGGTCCACCGGGTTCGGGTTGTCGCCGAAGATGGTGGTATCGACGCCGGGATTGGGTTGATGGCCGGTCATGGCCGTGGTGCGGTTGTCGAGAATCACAATAAGAATATCGTGATTGTAGGCCACGGCGTCAATGAGGCCGGTTATGCCGGAGTGGAAAAAGGTTGAATCGCCGATAAAGGCCACGACAGGTTTTCCGGAAGCCCGGGCAAAGCCGGCGCCGGTTGAAATCGACGAGCCCATGCACAGCAGGAAATCGGCGGCCCTAAACGGCGGCAAAAAGCCCAGGGTGTAGCAGCCAATGTCCGAAGAATAGACCGCCGTGTCGCCGTAGACTTCGCGCACGGCGTAGTAGGCGGCCCGGTGGGGGCAGCCGGCGCAGAGGTTGGGCGGACGCCGGGGCAGATCGCCCGGCACGGCCAGGGTGTCGACAACGGCGGCGGGCTGGCCGAGGAAGGCGCGCACGGCCTGCCGGACATTGGCGGTCGAAAACTCGCCGAGCCGGGGCAGATGCTCGCTTTTACCGCAGATTTCCACGGCAATGCCGCGCGCCTGGGCCAGGGCCCGGATCTCGGTTTCCAGTACCGGTTCGAGTTCCTCGACGATGAGCACTTTTTTGCAGGAGCCTAAGAAATCGGCGATGCGGTTTTCGGGCAACGGATAGGTCATGCCCAGTTCCAGCAGGCGCACCGTGCCGGTCAGGCCGTCTTCTTCCAGCACGTCGGCCAGATAGTTGCGGCTCACGCCCGAGGCGATAAAGCCCACATCGCCCGCGCCGGATTCGACGTTGTAGGGCGAGGCGTCGGCCTCGGCGACAAGGCCGTCCAGGAGCGCGCGCAGCCGCACGTGCATGACCCGGGCCGAGGCCGGCAGCGGCACGAACCGGGCCGGGTCCTTGGCAAAAGGCTTTTCGGCCGGGGTGGTCGGCATCGCACCCACCGTGACCGGGCCGCGCACATGGTTGATGCGGGTGGTGGTGCGCAGGAGCACGGGATTTTCAATACGCCTGGACAGGAGCAAGGCGTCGCGGGCCATGTCCTTGCATTCCTGGGCGGTGGCCGGCTCGAAGCAGGGCAGGCCGCCCAGGCGGGCATAGATGCGGTTGTCCTGCTCGTTTTGCGAGGAATGGCAGCCTGGATCGTCGGCCGAGAGCAGCACCAGCCCGCCCGGAGCCGAGACGTAGGCCAGGGTCATGAGCGGGTCGGCGGCCACGTTGACGCCCACATGCTTCATGGTGACCAGGGTGGGCAGCCCGGCCAGGGCTGCGCCGCCGCCCACTTCCAGGGCGACCTTTTCGTTGACGGAATATTCGAAATAGTACGGCGCGCCTTGGCTTAAGCGGAAAAACGTATCCGGAACTTCCGAAGACGGGGTTCCCGGGTAGCAGGTCACAAACCGCACGCCGCCTTCCAGGGCGCCCCTGGCGATGGCTTCATTGCCAAGCAGCAGCAGGGTTTCCCCGGCTGCCGCGCTTAAAAGCTCCTTGCCCACGGATCAAACCTCCAGCACGCAGTGGACGTCGCAGCCGGCGTCCATGCTCCCCGAGCGTCCGGGGAGGTGTGAGTATGTAAGTGTTGTCCCGGTTGACGGGGCGCAGCAGACTAGCCGTTGGTCTTGGCTTCGCCGCCGGTCTTGGCGCGCAACTCGACGATGCGCGCGTCAATGAAGCTGGCGTTTTGGACATTGCCGTCGGCCTTCATGCGCTCATAGGCAGCCAGGGCCTTTTGCCATTGTCCGGCCGCTTCGGCGGTGACGGCCAGCTGGCGGTCAATGGTCATGGCAAATGTCTTGGGAGCGGAGATGGACAGGGCTTCGAGCACATCCACGGCCTTGGCGTCCTGCCCGGTGCGCGACAGGGCGGCGGCCTGGCCCAGCGCGGCGATGGTCTTCATGCCGGCCGGAGCGGACTGGGCCACGGCTTCAAAGGCGCTGGCGGCCTTGGCAAAATCGCCCAGGTTCTGGGCGGTTTTGGCCAGTTCCAGGTTGATGCCGGCCTTGGCCCCGGCCGGAGCCGTTTTGGCGAGCGCTTCCAAGGCGGCAACACGTTCCGCCCCGGCTTTGGTGGTGATGATTTCGCCAAGGGCGGCCTCGGCTTTTTCGGTCTGGCCTTTCTGGTACACGCCATACAGGGCATAGCCGCCGGCAGCCACCAGGACAATGGCGGCCGCGGCCAGGGATTGCCGCCAGTACTGCACGGGAAGACGCAGCAGGGCGGGGATATCCGATTTCTGGGTCGAGCCATGCTGCGGGGTCTGGGAATCAGTCATGCTAACGCCTCCAAAGCGCGTACGAGTTTCATGAAAAAGGGGGTTCAATTAAGCACAAAGGGTGGGGAGTGTCAAAAGGAGACGGCATCCCGAGGCGCTTCCGCGACGGGCGCTTGGGAGGGCAGGCGTACCCGGTGGGGTGGATCAGGTCGCGGACAAAGCCGCGCAGGCCGCGCCCACGAGGCCGGCTTCGGCCGAGGCTTCCTCAATCAGGCTGAGAGCGACATTCTGGGGAACCAGGGGCCGGCCAATGGCAAAGGCCTCAAACCCGCGGCGCATGGCCGCAAAGGCAGGTTTGTCCAGGCGGTTGGCCTGGGAACCCGGCACCAGAATCGCGTTGATAGGCCGACTGCGGTGGATTTCGGCGGCCAGCATGGCCAGATGCGCCCCCAAAATGCCATAGACGCCGGCGGCCTCCTGGGCGGCCAAGGGGTCCGGTCCGATCAGCCGGTCATGGAAAAAGGGGATGGCGTCTTCGATGTCCAGGCCGTAGCGGGCCAGGAGTCCCAGCTCATCAGCGGCCAGGGCCACGCCATAATACGAAAGGGGCAGGCGCGGGGTGGAAAACAGCGGCGCTCCCGGCTCCAGAGGGCGGGCCTGGGTGACCAGCCAGCCATATTCATCAAAGCCCGCAGCGCTGTGCCCGTTGGCGTCCAGGCCATGGATGCAGGGACAGGAACCCAACCGGACGACCAACAGGTGGCCGTTTTCCGCCGCCTGCCGACCGCCGCCATGATGGTAGGCAAAAAGCGCTTGGGCCTTGGCGTCGTTCAGGATGGCCGTGCGCCGGCCCGGGAAGGCCTCCTTGACGGTCTGCCGGATGGTGGCAGCGGCAGCGTCGAGGGTGTGGGGGGGGCAGACGGCGAAAAGTCCGAATTCGCTCACCGGCCGCACCACGCCGTCCATGACCGTGGCTGCGATGCCCAGGCCCACAGCCTCCACTGCCGCCGCAGCCGGACCGAGGCTGCGCTTGGCGGCCTCGACGATGCCGCCGATTTCGTCCATGAGACAATAGTGCTTGCCGTCCGGGCAGGTGGCGCGGCGGGTCATGTCCATGACCTGATACTCGCCGTCGGCGGTAAGACGCACCAATCCCCAACTGGTGAGGTGCTGGCCGATATTGATGGCCAGGGCCAACCCCGGACGCAGCGTCGCGGCGGCGTTGGGCATCTCTGTACGGTCGCTTCCGACAGCGTGTTCCTGGAGTAAGTCGTCGAGCCGGCCGGCGGCATCGTCAATGGCCAAGGGTTCGCCGAAAACCGATTCAACGAGCCCATGGAGAAAATACAGGGACATGTTGGAAAAGCTGTCCAGGTGGACCAGTAGATTCGAGCGCACGGCCTCCAGGATGACCGGGTCGAGGCCGCCCTCGGCGGCAATGGTCACCCGTTTGGCTCCGGCAGTGCAGACGACGTTGTTGATCAGGGCCGACAGGTACAAGGCAATGATTCGCCGGCCCCGGGTATCCGGGGCCAGCGGCAGGCGCAGGCGTTCGATGACCGGCGGGTAGGGGGTCCGATCAAAAAAGAGGGTCGCCGCAACTGAGGCGGCCGGGTTCAAATCGGCAAAGGCTTGCCGCCAATCGACCAAGTAGGGGGAGATGGGCTGATCTGACGCGAAGAGGTCGAGGGACAGGTCGCAACGCATGTACACCGCCTTGTCCGTCCCGCCCAGAGCCAAGGGGTCTGGGCCGAAGCACGGTCCGGGCGACGCCGGCATCCGGTTGGGATCGGGGATGCTCATGCAGTCTGCGGCGATGTTTTCTTGGTTACAGTTTTTACAGAATTCTTCGGGAACAGTGTCGGGGAGTTGGGGCATGGCCGGCTTGCAAGGTGTCGCGGGCCGGGGAGCGACCCGGCCCGGATGACGGCGTATGCCCTCAGGCGGCGGTCAACTGGCTGATTTTGCGTTCGATGAGCGCCTTGGCCCGCATGGCCAACTGGCTGACGTCGGGTTTGGAAATCTGGTCGTCGGCCCCGACGGCCTCGCCTTTGTGGCGCAGCTTGTCGGTAATGAGCGACGAGAAGAGGATGACCGGCAACTCACGCAGCACCGGGTCTTCCTTGATGCGCTTGGTGAGGTTGTGGCCGTCCATGGCCGGCATCTCGATATCGGCCACCATGACATGGACAAAGTTGGAAAGGGGCTGCTGTTCGTTCTCGGATTTTCCCTTGATCTGGGCCAGCAGGTCCCAGGCCTCACGGCCGTTTTGCACGGCGGTGACGTCGAATCCGGCCTTGTTGAGCAGGTCCTTGAGCATTTCGCGCACGAGCACGGAATCGTCGGCGACCAGCGCCCGATAGCGGCTGGCCGAGTTCCACTCGATGCTCATATCCAGACGCAGGCCGAGGTTGGGGTTGAGGTCGGCCACGATCTTTTCCAGGTCCAGGAGAAAAACAATGCGGTCCTCAAGCTTGACCACGCCGGTGATGGAGTCGCCGCTCATTCTGGAGACATAGCGGTTGGGCGGCTCCACGGCTTCCCAACTCATGCGGTGGATGCGGGTGACCCCTGAGACCAGAAAGGAGGTGGTGACGTTGTTAAATTCCGTGACGATGACTTTGGGCGATTCGGTATCCTGGCGCGTTTTGTCGAGCCAAACGCTCAAATCCACCAACGGGATGATGTGGTTGCGCAGATTGAAGGCCCCAAGCACGCTTGGATGGGACACTTCCGGCATTCCCGTGACCTTGGGCAGGCGGATGATCTCCAGGACCTTGGCTACGTTGACCCCATAATAGCCGCGATAGTGGCCGGCCGCTTCCGGCGCATTGGCGGTAAACGAGGAGGCCGTGGGTTCGTCGATGTAAAACTCCACGATCTCAAGCTCGTTGGTACCGGCTTCAAGGAGGATATTGGTCTGGGCCATCGGGGTCTCCCCAGGTCGTGCAGAGTCGCCCTTTGGGCGGCGACACGGCGTCGGCGTTAAATCCGCAGTATCATCAGAACGGTGCGGTCCGGGAATGTCCGGATTGTTGTGGCAGCTTCTCTAGTATGATTCCAGCACTTGCTGGATGCGGTCAATTATTTTCTTCGGTGTTGAAGCGCCGGCTGTCAAGCCGATTGTGTGGTACCCGGCAAACATCCCGGGGGAGAGTTCGGCGGCAGTTTCCACATGAATACTCGGCGTGCCGGCGGACCGGGCCACCTGGGCCAGACGTCTGGTGTTGCCGGAGTCGCGCCCACCGACCACAACCAGAAAATCGACAGCCGCAGCCAGATCCATGGCTTCCTGCTGCCGGTTCATGGTGGCGTTGCAGATGGTGGAGAGCACGGTCAGTTCGGCCCCGAAACGGTCCTTCAGATAATCGCGGATGCGCAGAAATTCCTGCTCGTCCTGGGTGGTCTGGGCGGCCAGGAAATAGGTCTGATCCTGGGGCAGGTGCAACGCTTCCAGTTCGCCCATGGAGTCAAAGACGTAGGCTCCGGCTGTGGCATAGCTCAAAAGGCCCTTGACCTCGGGATGGTCCTCTTCGCCAAACAGCAGCAGCACCTTGCCATGGCGGGCCTGGGCGAAAATAAGGGTCTGGGCCTTTTTGACCTTGGGGCAGGTGGCGTCGACCAGATGCGCTCCCCGGGCCTTGATGGCCTGACGCACGGGTTCGGGGATGCCGTGGGCGCGGATGACCACCGTGGCATGCCCGGGGATGTCGGCCGGGTCGTTGACCACGCCGACACCCTTGGCCGCGAATTCCTCCAGCACCTGGGGGTTATGGATGATGGGACCGAAGGTGACAATGGTTTTGGCGACTTCCCCGGCCGGCGCCTCAATGAGCGAGGTGAGCTTTTTAAGAGCCAGGTCCACGCCCATGCAGAATCCGGCGGTTTCGGCGCGAAGGAGTTTCATAGGGTTTCTCCGGGAGCTTTGGCCAGGGTCGCGCCAAGCGCCTCGGCCTCGTCGATGATGTGGGCCAGCTCGTCCCAGGACTCCACCCGGCACAGCCGGTCGCGAAGGGCTCGGCATCCCGGCAGGTCGCGCAGGTAGCGCGGCACGGCTGTTCGCATCCGCAACAGCGCCTGCCGGTCATCGGCATACTCCCGGCACAAGGCGGCGTGGCGTCGGATGACGTCGCACACCGGCGGCAGGGCCGGTGGCGACGACCCGGGAGTCTCGGGCAGCAGAGCGGCGTGGCGGGCGAAGATGCGCGGATCGGCCAAGGCTCCCCGGGCATACATGACGCCGGCCGCACCGGTGTGGGCCAGGACCCGCCGGCCATCCTCGGCAGCCATGAGGTCGCCGCTGGCCAGGACCGGCAACGGCGAGGCCGCCACAAAGGCGGCCAGGGCGTCGTGGTTGGCCGTGCCGGCAAAGCCCTGGCTGGCGTGGCGGGGATGGAGCGTCAGCCAGGAAACCCCGGCATCGGCCAGCCTGGGGGCCAGATCCAGGTCCACCCGGGCCGGCGGCCTGGGACCCAGGCGCAGCTTCACGCCGACCCGGCCCGGACCGACAGCTCGGACCATGGCCGCGGCGCAGCCAACCAGCCAGTCGGGATCGTCTAGCAGGGCCGCGCCGGCGCCGGTTTTTATCACCTTTCGCACCGAGCAGCCGCAGTTGAGATCGAACGCAGTGAAACCGTCCTCGGCCAGGGCAACGGCGGCCCGGTGCAGACAGTCTGGCTCCGAACTGAAGAGCTGGACCACCAGCGGGCTGTCGGCCGGGCAAGTGTCCAGCAGCCGGCGGGTGTTTCGCGAATCATAGAGCAGGCCCTTGGCGCTGACCATTTCCGTGACGGCAACGGCGGCCCCGAGTTCGCGGCACAGCAGGCGAAACGGCAAATCGGAAAATCCGGCCAGGGGGGCCAGCCAGGGGGCGTGGGGAGCGATAAGAGGGTGCGGCATGGGGCAAATATGTTCCACGCGGTCTCATAGCCTAAGGCCGGGCCGGGAGCAATGGCCGGCTGGCGCGGCTGCATCCGACTCGGCCCAGGCTCGGCACTGCACCACGGTCCATCCGGGCCTGGGACCACTGTGATGGCTTTGGGCCGGATGTTGTCGGGCTGTTCCTCGAGGCCGGGCCAATGCCGCGCCGGGACATGGGAGAAGGCGCGGAGAAGAAAGTCCCGGAGATGGTTCAGAGCCGCATTGTCTTGCCCCGGCCAGCCCCTTTCGGATAGCATCGGGCCAATGCCGCCTGTCGGAGATGTTTCGATGCGGCCAGAAAAAGGATGTTCCCGGGCTGTCTGCGGCGGGGACGTCTCTTGGAGTTCCATGAACAATCAGACGCACAACGCAACACAGGCTCTTCCGTTGCTGGAGCAGGCCCTGGCCCCGTTTCGGCGTTTCAGTCACATCCAGGCTTCGGGCGGACTCATGCTCATCGCCTGCACGGTCATTGCGCTCATCTGGGCCAACTCGCCCCTGGCCTCGTCCTATTTCGCTTTGTGGGAGACGCCGGTCAGCCTGGGCTTTGGCGACATGGTCCTGTCCAAGACCCTGCTCCATTGGATCAACGACGGCCTGATGGCCGTGTTTTTCTTCATGGTGGGGCTGGAAATCAAGCGGGAGGTCCTGGTCGGGGAGCTCAATTCCCTGGGGCAGGCCGTTTTGCCTGTAGCGGCGGCGGTGGGCGGCATGGTCGTGCCGGCGCTGCTCTACGCCGGCCTCAACCGGGGGCAGCCGACCATGGCCGGCTGGGGCGTGCCCATGGCCACGGACATCGCCTTTGCCCTGGGGATTCTTTCGCTGCTGGGCAACCGGGTCCCGGTTGGCCTCAAGGTCTTTCTGGCGGCGGTGGCCATTGTGGACGACATTGGCGCGGTGCTGGTCATCGCCCTTTTTTATTCCGGCGACATCTCATTGGTCTCCCTGGTCGTCGGCGGAGCCATGTTCGTGGCCATGCTGGCCTTTAACGCCGCTGGCGCGCGCCATCCCGCAGTCTACACCATCCTTGGCTGCATCCTGTGGCTGGCCTTTCTCAAATCCGGCGTCCACGCCACTGTGGCCGGCGTCCTGGCGGCCATGGCCATCCCGGCCCGTACCCGCATTCCGGCCGAGGCCTTTTTGCACAAGGCCAGACGCCTGCTGGACGGTTTTGCCGCGTCCATGGAACCGGGGCAGGTTCTTTTGGCCAACAAGACCATGCAGGGCACCCTGGACAGTCTGGAGGAGGCCTGCCGCCGGGCCAGCGCCCCCCTGCCGCGCATCGAGCAGGCCCTGCATCCATGGGTTTCCTACGGCATCATGCCGCTTTTCGCCCTGGCCAATGCCGGCGTCCCGCTGACCGGGCAGGCCGGGGCGGGGCTGGTCGAGCCGGTGTCGCTGGGGATTTTTCTGGGGCTGTTCGTGGGCAAACAGGTCGGCGTCTTTCTGGCCTGCTTGGCCATGTTCCGGCTGGGGCTGGCCGCCTTGCCGCAGGGAATGCGGCTTGTGCATTACTACGGCGCATCGATCCTGGCCGGTATTGGCTTTACCATGTCCATCTTCATCGCCGGACTGGCCTTTGGTGAGGCGGATGCGGTGGCGGCCAAGGCCAAGGTGGCGATTTTGGCCACCTCGACCCTGGCCGGTGTGCTTGGCTATCTGGTCCTGCGCCGGGTCAAGCCCGGGGCAGAGCAGTAGAGGCTGGACACTGCGGACCAGGAGGGGCGTCGCCCCTGTCAGGAAAGCTCGGGAGCAATCCCGGGGGCGGCGTTGCCGCACTGTCGCCAAGGCCCGGCCGCACCCAGGTTAATTGCCGCACGCCCTGAAGGCCTTTGAAACAATGGCCGGCCCGGATGCCGGCCAGGGCGGCGTCCGGATCGGGCACGCCGCAGCCGGCCAGGACGTCGACGCCGCAGGCAAAAAGGCTTGCGGCAAAGGGTGTGGTCGGGCCGAGCATGATGACCACGGCGTCGGGGCGGCAGGCCGCCAGCAGGCCGGCCAGGGAGCCGTTTAGAAGCGTCGTGCCGGTGATGGCCACGACCTCGGCCAGGGGCAGGATCTCGCCGGCTTTTTCCGCCGGCGTGTCGCCGGGCCGGGGCCGCTTTTCCAACACCTGGAAATCGTCAAACGCCTCCCGCATCTTTTCCACGAATGGGAAGTGGCCCACCAGGACCACACGCCTGCCTCGTCCATAGGTCAACAACACATCCTGGCCTGCTCCCGTCATGGCCGCAGCCGGCACGGGCAGCAGCGAGTTGATGGCGGCCATGGCCAGGGAGGCGGCGTCGGTATTGGTCGTTGCCGGGTCAAGCAGCAGCGAGGCAGTGGTGTGGACCGTGTCCGGGCAGGATGCTGGCGGCGGCGTCAGGCCGGGTTGGATATGGGAAGCCAGAGAGGCCAAGCCAAGCTGCCTTGAGGCTGCGGCCACAAGGCAGGTGCCCGTGGTCACGGCTTGAAGGGGAGCATCCGGATGGCTGCGGGTTTCCTCCACCAAAGCGCGCAAAATCTCGGATTGGGGCATCTGTCGTCGCATGGTCAGTGGCTCCGTTACTGCCGGGGGCGGCCTCCGGTCAGGTCGAGTTTGTCGAGCACCCGGCGGCACAGCAGATCGTAGCCGGTCATGGTCATGTGCACCCCGTCGCCAGCCCGAAGCGAAACGGTCTTGCCGTCGACGGCCTTGGCCTGAACATAATGGCCGGCCTCGTCGGTGAAAATGTCCGAGGCTTCCATGTAAGTGCAGCCGGCCACCTTGAAGCAGGCCGTTTTGGCCGCTGCGTTGACCGCCTCGACCCGCTTGGAATAGGCCGCCTCTTTCATGGCCGGCAGGCCCACCCACAGGACCTTTGCCTGGGCATTGGCAGCGATGCGCACAAAGCGTTCAGCCTTCTCGGCGTAGCCTGCGTTCCACTCCGGCGTGCCGGCGGCCTTGCCGGCAATGGCGTTGTTGGCGTCGTTGCCGCCAAGGACCACCACCACGGCGCTGATGGGTTCCCTGGCCAGCAGCTCGGCCAGTTCCTTGTCCCAGTCGTATTTTTTTTTGGAAATAAGTCCGGTGGAAACCTTGCCCATGGGGCGGCAGCCGGCGCTTCCGGCCTTTTTCAACCGCGCTTCCATGGTCATCCCCACGCCAACGGCCAGGGAGTCACCGACCACAGCCACGGCCGGTCCCTCGATTTTGGCTTTCCCTTTGCCTGTCTGGTCCTTTGAGAACGGGGCGGATTCCGATGCGTTCTTGCCCGCAGCTGCTGGGGCTTCGTGCGTTTCTGGGGATGGCACGGCCGTTTTCGGCCGGGACTTGGTCGGCGTTGGCTCGGGTCTCGGCGTTTCCAGCGACGGAGCAACCGGTTCGGAGCGTGGCGGGGTCATGGCGGCGGTACGGGCCAGTTTGGGGTCAAGCGCCTGCTTGGTGGCCTGCTCGGGCACGACCGGGACGATCGGCGAGGCGGCCGGTTCGGGGGTGGTAGCCACCACGGGCGGGACCGCAGCCGGCAGGCCGTTTATAGGGGCTGGCTTGACTTCGGCCTCGGGGGGCACAGCCGCAGCCGCGTCCGGACTGGCGGCGGTCCCGCCCGGGGCCGTGGCCGTCTGTTTGGCGCAGCCCGGCAGGGTCAGGAGGAGCAGGACCAGAACCGAGGCTATGCGTGCATATGGGTGCATGGACTGTCTCCGGCTGTAGGGAGGCCGTGGTTCTGTCCCGGTGCAATTGGCGATACTCATGCGAGGCTTATGACCCATGGCCGGCGCGGTGGTCAACGTCGGACGGGTGCGGCCTGGCGACAGGGAGGGGGGAGAAGACAACCGGGGTGCGGTCCCGGGCCTTGTCTGGGGGGATCACCCCCGGCCTCCTGCCCTGGGCGGCAACGGTCCCTGCTGTAGACGTTGCGGCCAGGGCCGGTGGCTGCTGGGGCGGCTGTCCCGGGCGAAAGTCGTTGTGGGCAAATGGCAACCGCCCGGGAGTGCGAGCGTCGTCGCATTCCCGGGCGGAGTTTCAGGGTGCTCAAACGGAGGGCTGCGCCGCATAAAACGCACGTGCCCGTCGGTGTCGGCCTAGCGCATGGCTTCGGGGAAGAGCTTGGCGGCCAGCTCCCGCAACTTGTACTTTTGCACCTTGCCGCTGGTGGTCAGCGGGAATTCATCGACAAAGGCAATATACTTGGGGATCTTGTGCCAGGCGATCTGGCCTCGGCAGAAGTCGCGCACATCTTCGGGGGCCATGGTCACATCCTTGCGCAGGATGATAAACGCACCGACTTCCTCGCCGTACTTGCGGCTGGCCACACCCGCCACCTGCACGTCGGCAATGCCCGGCATGGTGTAGAGGAATTCCTCGATCTCGCGCGGATAGATATTCTCGCCGCCCCGGATGATCATGTCCTTGATTCGGCCGGTGATGACCACGAAACCGTTCTCGTCCATGACGCCCAGATCACCGGAATGCAGCCAGCCGTTTTCGTCGATGCATTTGGCCGTGGCTTCGGGGTTGTTGTAATAACCCTTCATGGCATTGTAGCCGCGACAACACACTTCGCCCTGCTTGCCGCGGGCCACTTCCTGGTTGGTTTCAGGGTCAAGCACCTTGACCTCGACATGGGGAAAGGCCTTGCCCACGCTCTCGACCCGGTAGTGGTAGGGGTCGTCCACGTCGGACTGGGTCATGCCGGGCGAGCTCTCGGTCAGGCCGTACACGCTGGTGATCTGCTTCATGTACATCTTCTCGGTCACGGCCCGCATGGTCTGCACCGGGCAGACCGAGCCGGCCATGATGCCGGTGCGAAGCGAGGAGAAGTCGAACTTCGGGAACAGCGGATGCTCCAGCATGGCAATGAACATGGTGGGCACGCCGTAGCAGGCCGTGCATTTCTCCTGCTCAATGGACATCATGGATTTGACCGGGTCGAAGACCTCGGTAAAGACCATGGTGGTGCCATGGTTGAGGCAGGCCATGACCCCGAGGACGCAGCCGAAACAGTGAAACAGCGGCACGTGGATAAGGAGTTTGTCCTTGCTGGTGAAGCGCTGGCGCTGGCCGATGGAGTAGCCGTTGTTTAAAATGTTGTGGTGACTCAGCATAACGCCCTTGGGAAACCCGGTGGTTCCCGAGGTGTACTGCATGTTGACCACGTCGTGGCAGGAAAGCGTGGCCTGACGGGCCTTGAACTGCTCATCCGAGACGGTGCGGGCCAGACCGATGATCTCCGGAATGGAGTACATGCCGCGATGCTTTTCCACACCCAGGAAGCAGACGCGCTTTAAGTGCGGGAAGGTCTCGCTTCGAATCGCCCCGCGCTGCATGGTGCGCAGCTCCGGAGCCAGATCGTAGAGGATCTCGATATAGTCCGAATCACGAAAGCCGTTGATGATAAACAGGTTGTCGGCTTCGGAGTTGGTGAGCAGATATTTGAGTTCGTTGCGCTTGTAGGCCGTGTTGACGGTCAAGAGGATGGCTCCCATCTTGGCCGTGGCGAACATGAGCGCCACCCAGAAGGGCACATTGGTGGCCCAGACCCCGACTTTTTCGCCTTTCTGGATGCCAAGGGCCATGAGCCCCTTGGCCAGTTCGTCGGTCAGTTCGTCGAACTGCTGCCAGGTGAGCCGGTAGTCTCGGTCCACGTAGACCACGGCGTCCTGGTCCGGGTATTTGGAAGCCGTCTCGTTTAAAAGCTGCCCCAGGGTGAGGTCGCGCAAGGGAGGCACGAAGGTCATGGGCGGCTCCTTGTTTATTGCGGGATGTAGAGGACCGCGTAGATGTCGGTCTTGGGCGCGTTGCCGCAGCCCACGTAATGGGGCACTACCGAATTGAAATACACGGAATCGCCGGCCGCCAGGACATGGTGGTCCGGCCCGACAATGACTTCCAGTTCGCCGGAGACGACCACGATGAACTCTTCGCCCTCGTGGGAGGACAGCGGTTTTTCCGCACTGGGCTCGTCATCGGGGTAGATTTCGATGAAAAACGGCTCCATATGGCGGTCGGTCTTGGCCGCGCCCAGGGAGTGGTAGCGAAACGCGGCCCGTTTGCCCCGGGCTTTGCGCAGCACGGCATCGTCTTCGCCGCGCTCGACCCGGCAGGTCAGGCAGATGTCGCTGTCCACGGCATCGTCCATGAAAGTGCCCAGACGCTGGCCCAGGGCCAGGGCGATCTTGAGGAGGGGGCCAAGCGACGGGGTGACGTCCTCTTCTTCGAGGGCGGTGAGAAACTCGACAGTAAGCCCTGTGCGAGTTGACAGTTCCTCCCGGGAGAGTTCCTGGCGTTCCCGATAGGTGCGGATGCGATCCCCAAGCTTTTTGACGCTCATGGCTACCTCGTTGAAAAAATATGGTGGGGCGGGGCGAGAAAAAGCATGCCCCGATGAATGCGCCTGCGTAGCATATGACGGGTCGAAATTCCAGCCGTTTTTCCCGACGTCCCGGGTCGGAAAGAAGAAATTGACAAGGCAGCCTTCCATACGAAAAAACGGGTGAAACAATTTCGCAACTTAAACGCAAGAGGCAAGGGGAACCCCATGAGCAAGGAGATTGGGCCGGTAAAGGAGATCGCCATGCGCCTTCGCGGTCTGCGCGAGGCCACGGGACTGACTGCCGAGGCCGTGGCTCAGGCCACCGGCGTATCGCCCCAGGATGTCGTGGACTATGAAACCGGCAGCAAGGAAATACCCGTCAGCTACCTCTATGAGGTCGCCAAGGTCTGCGGGGCCGACCTGACGGCGCTTTTAACCGGCGACGACGCCCATCTGCAGGCCTATTCGCTGGTGCGCGACGGCCAGGGTCTTAATGTGGACCGGCGCAAGGCTTACAAGTATCAGGCCCTGGCCTACCGGTTCCATAAGCCCCATATGGAGCCGTTTCTGGTCACGGTGCCGCCCAAGCAGGAGTCGGAACTGGAATTTAACCGGCACCTGGGCGAGGAATTCATCTACATGCTGCGCGGCCGGCTGGAAGTGCGCCTGGGCGATGACGTTGTGACGCTTTCGCCCCACGACAGCCTGTATATTTCCTCGCGCACCCCCCACGCCATGCGCGGGCTTGACAACGAGCCGGCCGAGTTTCTGGACGTTATCATCTAACCCCTTGCCATCCCTGGAGACCGCGATGCCCGTCGCCAAACTGCGACCCAAGACCTACCGTGAACTGGTGGAGACGTTTTCCGTCTCCGTGCCTGAGAACTATAATTTTGCCTTCGATTTCCTCGACGCCGAAGCTGCGGCCGAGCCCACCCGGCCGGCCATGATCCATATCGGTCCGGACGGAACCCGCCGCGATTTCGATCTGGCCTATTTCAGCCAGGAATCCGCCCGCATGGCCAATGCCTTCAAGGCCGCCGGGCTGGCCAAAGGCGACAAGGTCATGGTCATTCTCTACCGTCGGGTGGAGTGGTGGGTGACCATGCTGGCCCTGCACAAGCTCGGGGCCATCCCCGTGCCCTCGCCCAATCTGCTCACCCCCCACGATATTGATTTCCGGGTCAACTACGCCGGCATCAAGGGGCTGGTGGCCGAGGATTCCGTGGTGGACCGTGTGGAAGCGGCCCGGGCGACCTGTCCGACCCTGACGGTGTGCATCCAGGTCGGCACGTCCCCACTGCCGGCCGGCTGGCTCGATTACGAGGCCATCCGGGCTGCGGCGGCCGAAGATTACCCCCGCACCTGCGACGCCCCGGGCGGGGATGATCCGCTGCTCATCTTCTTTTCCTCGGGAACCACCGGCATGCCCAAGATGGTGGAGCACAGCCACGGCTATCCGCTGGGCCACCTCACCACCGGCGTCTACTGGCACAACCTGGAGCCGGGCGACATCCATCTGACCCTGGCCGACACCGGCTGGGGCAAGGCGGTGTGGGGCAAGTTCTACGGCCAGTGGATGGCCGGGGCCACGGTCTTTACCTGGGATTTCCGGGGCAAGTTCGTGCCGTCGGAGCTGCTTGAAATCATCAGCGCCCACAAGGTCACGACCTTTTGCGCCCCGCCCACGGTCTACCGCTTCCTCATCCGCGAGGACCTCAAAAAGTACGACCTTTCGGCCCTGCGCTACTGCACCACGGCCGGCGAACTGTTAAACGACAGCGTCTATCGTTCCTGGCTGGAAATCACCGGCCTTTCCATCTACGAAGGCTATGGGCAGACCGAGACCTGCCTGCAGATCGCCACCTTCCCCTGCATGAAGCCCAAACCCGGCTCCATCGGTCGGCCGACCCCGGGTTGGAACGTCGACATCCTCGACGAAGAGGGCAAGATCTGTCCGCCGGGCGTTGAAGGCGAAATCTGCCTGCGTCTGGAAGAGGGCAAAAACCTCGGCCTGTTTGTCGGCTACCTGCTGGAGCCGGAAAAGACCGCCAACGCCATGGTCAACGGCTACTACCACACCGGCGACAAGGCCTGGATGGACGAGGACGGCTATTACTGGTTCCTCGGGCGCACCGATGATCTCATCAAATCCAGCGGCTACCGCATCGGACCCTTTGAGGTGGAAAGCGCGCTCATCACCCACAAGGCCGTGGTCGAGGCCGCGGTGACCGGCGTGCCCGACGCGGTGCGCGGTCAGGCGGTCAAGGCGACCGTGGTCCTGGCCCCGGGCTACGAAGGCTCGCCGGAACTGGCCAAGGAACTGCAGGACCACGTGAAAAAGGAAACCGCGCCGTACAAGTACCCGCGCATCATCGACTTCGTGTCGGAGCTGCCCAAGACCATCAGCGGCAAGATCAAGCGGGCCGAGATCCGGGCCAAGGACGCCAGCCGGGAAATCTAGGGGAAGCGTGAGAAGGGAAGAGATGCGAAGAGAAGGCAGCGGATGCCTCCGGCGGCCAGGGGGATGATCCCCCCGGACCCCTGCAATTGGAGAAGTTTTGTAAGGGGTTCTTGGCGCGGGCTGACAACACGGTCGGCTGTGGACCGGGACAGCCGAAGCACAAACCGACCTTAACGACACAGCGGGAGGGGGCGACTCCTCCCGCTTTATGATGTCCCCCGGAGACAACGCCTCATGGAACGCACCCGCCTCTACGTTTTTGCAGCCATCTTTTTCGGCGTGGTGCTGGCCGGCACCTTGACCTTTATGCGCGTGGAGAGCCTGACCGCCCTGGACGCCCTCTATTTCAGCGTGGTCACGGTCACCACCGTCGGCTACGGCGACATTCACCCGGTCACCCCCCTGGGCAAGCTCCTGGCCATGGGCCTGATCCTGTCCGGCGGCGGCACCTTCTTCGGCATTTTGGCAGCTGCCGTGGAAATGTTTCTGGGCCGGCGGGAACGGCAGGTGCGGGCCGAGAAGATCGACATGATCATCGGGCTGTTTTTCAGCCAGATCGGCTCCACCCTGGTGCGTCGGCTGATCCGGGCCGACAGCGGCATCGGCGTGCTGCGGGAAAATCTCGACGTGTCCCTGCGCTGGACCAAAGAGAATTTCAAGAAAGCCGAGGTACTCCTTAAAAATTACCATTATGACGTGGATATGGCCGCCATCGACTTGCCGGCCCTCAACAGCCTGCTGGCGGCCAATTCGGAATTTCTGGTGCGTCTGTTGGAGAATCCAAACATTGTCGAGCACGAGAGTTTCACCTCGCTGTTGCAGGCGGTCTTCCACCTGAAGGAAGAACTGGCCCACCGGCCCAATCTGGCCACGGCCCCGGCCTGCGACATCGAACACCTGCGCCTGGACGTCAAACGCATCTACTCCCAGATTCTCGTCCAATGGCTCCATTACCTGGACCATATCAAAGACAACTACCCCTATTTCTTCTCGTTTCAGTGCCGGGTAACACCTTTCCTGGCCACCGAGGACGCCGCGGTCTGCACCTGATTGTGACCATGGCCGACTGCCCCGGCTGCCGTCGGGCTTGCCAAAACACCCTGGACCGGGCCATCTGCCGGCATGGATCGACAGGTTTTTTTCTCCTTTTGCGCCAGAGCGGCGCGTGAGCCGCTGGTGCATTTCGTGTGTATCGGGGCGCTGTTGTTTGGCCTGAACGCCTTCATGCGTCCGATTGCCGTGCCGCCGAGCGCTGCCCGCATCGTTGTCACCGAGGACGACCTGCGCCAGCTGGCCGGCTTGTGGCAGGTCCAGTGGGGCCGGGCTCCAACGTCGGATGAACTGCGTCGGCTGGTGGAGGAGCAGGTGCGCGAGGAAGTGCTCATCCGCGAGGCCCTGGCCGCCGGGCTGGAACGCCAGGATATTTTGGTGCGCCGCCGTCTGGCCGCTCTGGCCGGCTCCGAGGCCGATGCCGGGCCGCCGCCGCAGCCTTCCGATGCAGTCTTGCGGGCCTTTTACGAAGCCTCCCGGGAGAGCTTTAGCGTACCGGCCGACCTGACGCTCACCCAGCTGTATTTTTCCGACCGCACCAGAAACGGCCGGTCCAAGGAAGAGGCCATCCAGGCCCGCGACGCCTTGTCCGGCCGGGGCGTGTCCGATCCCGCCGCCGCCAGCCTGGGCGATCCGTCCGAGTTTCCCGTGCGCCTGGAAGCCCAGACCCCGGAGGAGCTGGCCGCCCTGTTCGGCCAGCCCTTTGCCGCTGTCGCATCCCGTCTGCCGGTCGGCTCCTGGCAGGGGCCGGTTCCTTCCCTGGGCGGCTGGCATCTGGTTTTCATCGAGGCTGCAACACCTGGTCCGCCCCCGGCCTTTGAGACGGTCCGGGAGGCTGTGCTCCAGTCCTGGCAACAGCAGTGGCGCGATGAACGGCAACGGCAGGCCTATGCCGCCATGCGGGCGCGCTATAGCGTCGCATTGCCGCCGTCGCTTGCGGGTGGAGTTGCCCCATGACGCAGCGTATCCGGCTTTGTCCCCTCATGCTGGCCCTGGCGCTGTGTCTGGTCCTGCCGGCCCGGTCGCTGGCCCATGAGACCCGGCCGGCCGTGCTGGAGCTGCGCGAAACATCTCCCGGCTGCTATGACGTGCTGTGGCGCACGCCGCTGTATGAAGGCCAACGCCTGCCCTTTGCCGTCCATTTTCCAGACGGCGTGCGCCAGCTGACATCGCCGCTCCTGGTCGCCTGGCCGGACTGGCATCTGGAATCCTGGCGGATTGCCGCCCCTGAAGGGCTGGTCGGCCAGCGCCTGACCTTTTCCGGCCACGATGCCTCCACGGCCGGGGTGGTGGTGCGCCTTGTCAGCCTGGATGGCGCCACCTCAAGTGCGGTGGTCACCCCCAACCACGACAGCCTGACCCTGGCCGGCAAAGGTGCCGCCGGGGCTGCCTTTGCCGACGCCGTGGTCCTCGGCGTGCGCCATATCGCCTACGGCATCGACCATCTGCTCTTTATCCTGGGGCTGTTGTGCCTGACCCCGACCCGGCTCATGCTTATAAAGACCGTCACCGCCTTTACCCTGGCCCACAGTCTGACCCTTGGCGCGGCCGCCTTCGGGCTCGTTACTGTACCGGCCGAACCGGTCAACGCTGCGGTGGGCCTGAGCATTTTGTTTCTTGGTCCGGAGATTGTGCGCGCCCTGCGCGGCCAGACCAGCCTGACCGTGCGCCGGCCCTATCTGGCCGCCTTTGCCTTCGGACTGCTTCACGGCCTGGGCTTTGCCGGCGGGTTGGCCGGCCTGGGTCTGTCCCGGGAGGCTCTGGCCACGACCCTGGTCGGTTTTAACGTGGGCGTCGAGATCGGGCAGCTCGCCTTTGTCCTGACCTTGCTGGCTGTGACCGCTTCCATCCGCCGGCTGGGCGTCTCCTGGCCGCGCTGGCTGGACTATGGCCCGGCCTATCTGGTCGGGTCGGCCGGGGCTTGGCTGACCATCGCCCGAACCGCCGTCATGCTGGGGAGCTAGCTGTGGGCAAACACTTTTTTTCGGCGATGAGCGCCATAATCCTGACGGCTGTCTGGGTCAGGCCGGCCTGGGCGCATATGGTCAGCGCCGATGTCGGGGATTTTTATGCCGGCCTGTTTCACCCCTTGACCTCGGCGGACCATCTCATTCCGTTGCTGGGAGTGGGCTTTCTGGCGGCCCAGGCCGGTCCCCGAACCGGACGTCTGGCCGCCTGCCTTGTGCCGTTGGCCCTGGTCGCCGGCATTCTTTTGGGGGTGCGTTGGCCGGCGTTTGGCGCAGCGGGCGTGGCGGCGGCGCTTGGCTTTGTTGCCGCCGGAACGCTGGCGGCTCTTTGGCCGGGTGCGGCTCTTGGCTGGGCGGCGAGTTGCCTGCTGGTCGTCGGTCTGGGCCTTGGCTGGCGCAGCGGGGCGGATTGGGCCATATCCCGGGCCGGCTGGCAGTTTGTGCCGGGCGTTGCCGCAGCCGGCTTTGTTCTTATGGCCGTGCTGGCGGCCTGGGTCCCCCGGCTGGCCGGCGGGCGTCGGGGACTGGTGCGCGGTTTTATCGGTGTTTGTTTTGCCGCCTTTGGCTGCCTGCTCCTTGGGCAAGGCCTGTGGGGCGACGGGTCCGGTTCGGCGCGGCTGCCGGCCCTGCCCGACGGCCAGGCGTTGCAGGCGTTTTTGCGGGATCCCACGGCCAACCCGCTGGCCCTGGCCGGGGCCTTGGTCTCGGCCATGGCCTGGGGCGCGGCCCATGCGCTCACTCCCGGCCATGGCAAGGCCCTGGTCGGAGCCTATCTGGCCGGCTCCCGGGGGACGTGGCGACATGCCGTCTGGCTGGGACTGACCGTGGCTGTCACGCATACCCTCGGCGTGTTTCTACTCGGCGCGGCGGCGCTTCTGGCCGCCGGGCGGGTCACGCAGGAGCGGCTTTTCCCCTGGCTGTCCCTGGCTTCTGGGCTGGGGATGCTTGGCGTTGGCGGCGCACTGGCCCTGCGCGGCCTGCGCTGTGGCGACCACGGACATGCTCACGGCACAGGCGATCCTGGGCACAGCCATGGGGGAGCGTTCCACAGGCATGGCGGACCAGGACATACGCACGGCGGGCTCGAAATGGCCGGGCAGGGCGATTTCGGCTGGCGATCACTCCTGGCCCTGGGCGTCTCGGGCGGCATCGCCCCGTGCCCCGCAGCCCTGGCGCTCATGCTCGGGGCCATTGCGTTGGGGCGAGTTGCTCTCGGGTTGGCTTTGACGGCGGCCTTTGGCCTGGGACTGGCCGGGGTGCTGACGCTTGTCGGGTTGCTGTGCCTGCACGGGGTCAAGGGAATTGCCGGCGCAGGCGTGCTTGGCCGGGCGGCAGGGTGGCTGCCGCTGGTCGGGGCGGTCCTCATTGCCGGCATCGGCGCTGTGGCCACGACCTATGCCCTGGCCGATCTTGGCCTGTGGAAGGCCATCTTTTAGGAAAAACGGCTGGCCGGGCGGTTGCCAGCCTGGCCCGGCCGGACTATGGAAGGGCGAAATCCACGCGGCGGCAGACGTTGGCCGCCGCACCACGAGGCTCTATGCGCCAGGGCGACGCCGCCAAAATTCCTTCCGCCATCGAGGCCGTGCGCCGCTATTGCCTCAGTGCCTGCATGGGCGGGCAGCGCAGTCTCGTGACCGCCTGCGTCGACCGGGACTGCCCGTTTCACCCCTTGCGCCTGAAAGAAATTCCGGAAGGCTTCGGCGTGCGCGTGGTGCGGGTCATCCGGCGGTTTTGTCTGCGCTGCACCGTGGGCGACCGCGAGGGCATCCGCCGTTGCACCGAAAAAAACGCCTGCCCCATCTGGCCCTACCGGGTGGGCGTGTCCCCCAAGAAACTCAAGCGCCTTATTGCCGAGAAACGCCGGCCCAAGCAGCTTGAACTGCCGCTCTAGCCGTCTGCCCCGGCAAACGGTTTCGTCCAGCCGGTAAACGGCAACCTCCCTCCGCCTCCGCTCCTTTCGCCCTTCATGGGGCCATTGCCGCCGTCCGCCGAAATTCGCGGGGCAATCCGGCGCGGGCCGCTTATTGCTGCCCTATCCCGCACCGATGGCCCCATCGGACGGGGCGGACGGCGCACCCCGCGCCCTCCCCGGACCAACCCCGGCCCGGCCCGCGCGCCGGCGACCAAGGAGCACACCATGCAACCCGACCAGGCCCCGACCTCCGGTCCCGCCCCAGACGCCGTTCTCTTTACCGCCCTCGTGCGCAAACGCTGGACCGTCTCCCTGACTCTGACTGCAGTCATGCTCGCCATCTACTACGGATTCATCGTCATCCTGGCTTTTCGGCCCGACATTTTTGCCGCCCACATAACCGACCGCCTGACTCTTGGCATTCCGGTCGGCCTTGGCGTCATCATCGCCTCCTGGGCGCTCACCGGCCTCTACGTCCGCTGGGCCAACGACGATTACGACAGCGCCGTGCACACCATCAAACACGCCATGCGGGAGCAGCAGGGATGAACACCTTCACCACCACCATCGGCCAGCCAAACGCCACCTCCATCATCTTTTTCTTTGTCTTTATCGTCGGCACCCTTGCCATCACCTATTACGCCGCCCGCAAAAGCCGATCGGCCTCGCAGTTCTACGCCGCCGGCCGGTCGGTCACCGGCTGGCAAAACGGCCTGGCCCTGGCCGGCGACTACATGTCCGCCGCCTCCTTTCTGGGCATCGCCGGGCTGGTGTCGCTTAAGGGCTATGACGGCCTCATCTATTCCATCGGCTTTCTCGTCGGCTGGCCCATCATCATGTTTCTCATTGCCGAACCGCTGCGAAACCTCGGCAAATACACCTTTGCCGACGTGGTGGCTTACCGCCTGTCCCAGAAACCCATCCGGGTGGCCGCTTCCATCGGGTCGCTGTTGACGGTGTGTTTTTATCTCATCGCCCAGATGGTGGGCTCCGGGGCGCTTATCAAGATGATGTTCGGCCTGCCCTATGAAACGGCCATCATCATCGTGGGCGCGGTCATGATCGCCTACGTGCTCTTTGGCGGCATGCTGGCCACCACCTGGGTGCAAATCACCAAGGCCGTGCTGCTGCTGGCCGGAGCCACCGTGATGGTGATTATGGCTCTTTCCCACTTTCACTTTGACGTGACCGAGCTTTTCAGCACCGCTGCCGCCACCTACGGCGAGAAGGTGCTCAATCCCGGCGGACTGGTGGCTAATCCCTTTGACGCCGTGTCCCTGGGCATCGCGCTCATGTTCGGCACGGCCGGCCTGCCCCATATCCTCATGCGCTTTTACACCGTGCCCGACGCCAAGGCCGCCCGCAAATCCGTGTTCTACGCCACGGGACTGATCGGCTACTTCTACATCCTCACCTTCATCATCGGCTTTGCCGCCATGGTGCTGGTCGGGCGCGACGTGGTGGCCAAGGTGGATGCCGGCGGCAACATGGCGGCCTTGCTCCTGGCCGAAGTGACCGGCGGCACGGTGTTTCTTGGCTTCATCGCGGCCGTGGCCTTCGCCACCATCCTGGCCGTGGTGGCCGGCTTGACCCTGGCCGGGGCCACGACCCTGTCCCACGACCTCTATGCCAACGTGTTCCGGGCCGGGCGCTCAACCGAAGAAAACGAAATGAAAGTGGCCAAGCGGGCGACCATCGGCCTTGGCGTCATCGCCATCCTGCTCGGCCTGGCCTTTAAGGGCCAAAACGTGGCCTTCATGGTCGGTCTGGCCTTTGCCATCGCCGCCAGCGCCAATTTCCCGGCGCTTCTCCTCTCCATCCTCTGGAAGGGTACAAGCACCTTCGGCGCGGCCGCCAGCATCATTGCCGGCACCGTGGCCGCCGTGGGCCTCATTCTCCTGTCGCCCACTGTCTGGGTGGATATCCTGGGCAATGCCGCGCCGATCTTCCCCTGGAAAAATCCGGCGCTCGTGTCCATGCCCCTGGCCTTCCTGGTCGGCTGGCTCGGCTCGGTGCTGGTCCCCGACGCCAAGGCACAATCTCTCTACGCTGCCCAGCAGATCCGCAACTACCTGGGTGTGGGCGCGGAATAGCCTGCCCGCCGGGCCGGGGAGATCGTCCCCGGCCCGTTTTGCCGTTTACGTTCCAAGGACCAGGGAGTGCCCATGGAAGCTGCTGTCAGGGAACTTGAAACAGAAACCGGCCAGGCTGGCAGCGTGGCCGCGCTTGGCCGGATGCTCGTGCGGATTCGGTCGGCCATTGTTGCAAAGGCCGGATCGGACAGCGACGCCCTGGCTGTCGGGCGTGCCGCCAGCCGGCTCTACGACGCCTTTCTCGTTCGGGCCTCGGAGCTGGCCCGGGACGGCCCGGGTGATCCGCCCGGCCGCTTCGCCCTGGCCGTGCTTGGCAGCCAGGGGCGGCGGGAGCAGTTTCTGGCCACGGACCAGGACAATGCCCTGATCCTCGCGGATGTGAGCGGCGAGGATCAGGCTTTTGCCGCCTATGCCGTAAGGCTGGCTGCGGTGCTGGCCGGGGCCGGGATGCCGCCGTGTCCCAAGGGGATCATGGCCGCCAACGCGCAGTGGCGAAAAAGCCTTGCCCAATGGTGCAGCGCCATCGATGCCGCCGCCGCCCGGCCCGATGCAGAGGCGGTCCTGACCGTCTCCCTGCTGGCCGATCTGCGTCCAGTGGTCGGCGATGGTTCCCTGGTTGCGGCCGTCATTGGGCATTTGCGCCAGCGGGCGGCTGAGACACCCCTATTGACCCGGGGGCTGGCCCGGGAAGCCCTGCACTTTGGCCCGCCGACCCTCTTCTTCGGACATCTGGCCAGCGGCCTGTTCGGCCTGGGGCACGGTGTGGTCGATCTCAAAGCCGCGGCTGTTTATCCCCTGATCCTGGGCATAAAAGCCTTGGCTTTGGATGCCGGCATCATGGCTCCGGACACCCGGGGACGTCTGGACGGATTGGTCGCAGCCGGATTGATCGGGGAGGAGCTGGCCGAGGCCCTGCGCAGCGCCCTGGCCCGGGTCCAGGCCCTGCGTCTTGCCGCCCAGGCCGAGGCCTGGCGGAGCGGGCAGGCCATGGAAAATCGCATTGTTGTGTCGCAGCTGTCCGTTGTTGCTCTGGCCGACCTGGAAACGGCGCTTAAGGCGGCCGGCCGCTTGCGTGACATCCTCGAACACCATTTCAGCCTGCGCTGTCTGACCTGACGGAGTGCCTATGACCATGCCAGATCCGTCCCTGCAACCAGATGCCGTGACCGCCTTTCTGGCCACAACTCCGCCTTTTGACCGGCTGTCCCCGGTCGATCTGGCCCAACTGGCCGCAGCCGGTCGGGTGGCCCTGTATCTGGAAGGCGAGACCATTGCCGAACCCGATGCGGCCGAGCCGGTGGTCTGCTGCGTCCAGCGGGGCGGGGTGGTTTTTGTGCCTCCTGGCCAGGACCGGCAAGGGGGCAGGCTTACGGACGTACGCGGCGAAGGCGAATGCTTCGGGCTGGCCGGAGCCTTGCCCGGCTGTCCGGACGGTTGCCAGGTGGCGGCTGCGGCCGACACCTTTCTGGTGCGCTTGCCGGGGAGTGTGTTTGCGGCCGTGGCCGCACGGAATCCCCAGGTGGCCGCCTATTTCGACAACTGTCTGGCCAGCCGTGTCTGTCCCGTGGCCGGCGACATCGCCGCAGCGACCGATGTGACCGGTGGGGCTGATGGAGATTATCTCTTTACCCGCCAGGCCGGGGAAGTGGCCTCCCGGGGGGTGGTCGGCGTGGTGCGCGGCACAAATTTGCGCCAAACAGCCAGGACCATGGAAGAAGCCTCTGTGGGGTCGGTAGTGGTGCGCGAGGTCTCGGGAACGGTCATCGGCATTGTCACCGATCGCGATTTGCGCCGGGCCGTGGCCCGGGGGCTTGGGCTTGACGCTGCGGTCGAAACGCTCATGTCCGCGCCGGTTGCCGCCATTGATGCGGCCACGCCGTGCTTCGAGGCCTTAAGCCACATGACCGAATCCGGTTTTCGTCATCTGCTGGTCACGACCAACGGGGAGCCCGCCGGCCTGGTCACGGCCAATGATCTGCTCCTGGCCCACGGCCGTTCGCCCATGGCCCTGCTGCGCTCCATCCGCCGGGCCGCAAGCCTGGACGATCTGGCTGCCTTGGCCCGGCGTTCATTTCCCCTGGCCGCCGCTTTGGCCGCGCGCGGGGCAACCGCCGCAACCGTCGGAGGCCTGCTCGCCATGACGGCCCAGGGAGTGCTTGGCCGGCTACTCGATCTGCTGGTGCGGGAGTGTGGCCTGCCGCCGGGGCGGTGGTGTTGGTTGGCCCTGGGCGCAGCCGGAAGGCGGGAAATGCTGCCGGGTATGGGACTGTCCCTGGCCGTGGCGGCGGATTGCGGCGGCGACGATATTGTGGCCCGGGCCATGGACACCTACTGCCGCGCCGTACTGCCGATCCTGGCTGGTTGGCTTGAGGCCTGCGGGCTGGGCGGGACGCGATTGGCCGGACCTATTGATCTGGCCGGTCTGCGAGCGTTCCTGCACGACGGCCCGGATTTCAAGCGCCTCGATGTCCGGATTGCAGCCGGAGACAGCGGGCTTGCCGAGGCTGTGCGGGCTGTGTTGATCGGCTGCCGCCCCGAGGCCCGGTCTCTGGCGGCAGGGCTTCGCCGCCATCTGGCCTGTCCGGTTCCCTTGGGCGTCCACCAGGGGCGTTTGGCCGAACGCCACGGCGGCTTTGCCCCTGTTTTCGACGTGGCCGAGCGGGGGACCCGGCCGGTCGTGGTCATGGCCCGGCTGGCCGGACTGCTCTGGGGCGCGCCCGGGCCGGGGACGTCTGCCCGGCTGCAATCCCTGGCTGCTGCCGGGCGTCTGGCCGGGCCGGTGGTGCAAAGCGTCCTGGAGGCCTTTGCCTTTTTCGAGGGTGAGCGACTGTTGGCCCGCCTGTCAGGCCAGTCCGGCGATCCTGACGTGGTGGTCCGGCCCGGGGCGCTCTCCGCTCGGCGTCGCCAGGAATATCGGATCGCCTTTGGGGCGGTAGAGGCCTTGCGCCTGGCTTTGCTCGACGCGCTCGGAGCGGGGGAGGGCCGGTCATGACCGTTTTGTCTGGTTTACTCGGGCGATTCTCCAGGCGTCTGTCGCCAGCCCAGCCCCATGCGCTCCTGGCCGCCCACCGGGCGGCCCAGGCCGGACGCGATCCCCAAGCCCTGTTGGATGATCTGCAGTTTGTGGCTGTGGATACGGAACTGACCGGGCTTGATCCCCGCCGCGACGCCGTGGTGTCGGTGGCGGCGGTGCGCTTGCGCGGGCTCTCCATCGTGGCCGGCGAGACCTACGCCACCCTGGTGCGACCGGACCGGGACGTGCCGCATAATGCTTCGCTCATTCACCGCCTGACCGCCGCCGCCCTGGAGTCGGCCCCGCCCATGGCCGAGGTCCTGGCCGGACTGCTCGATTTCATTGGGCCGGCCGTCATTGTCGGCCACCATGTAGACCTGGACATGGCTTTTTTCAATGCTGCTAGTTGCCGCTATTTTGGCGGCGAATTGGCCTCCCCCTGCATTGATACCCTGCGTCTGGCCATGGCCTACGAAGAAAAGCGACTGACGCTCGAAGGGGGCGGGGATATCGAACAGGCCGGATATACGTTGCCGGCCCTGTGTCGGCGCTATCATCTGCCGTCCTTTGCCGCCCACGACGCCCGGCACGATGCCCTGGCTGCGGCCTATCTCTTTCTCTATCTGGCCAAAAAGCTCAGTCGGGGCAGACCGCTGCCGCTGGCTGGCCTGTGGCGGGCCGGGCGGCTGTGGTGGATGTAAAATTTCGAGGGGGCCGCAAAAAAGTGTTGACGGGGCAAGGCCTGGGTTCTAAATAGGAATCAATAGCAAATAGGAATAAGACCTATGATGATTGCAGCCCTGAAAGAACTTTTCACCCAAAGCGGCCTTAAGTTTACCAACCAGCGCTATCTGGTGTACAAGGCCATGGTCGAAGCCAGAGATCATCCCTCGGCCGAGATGGTCTGGCGACGGGTTCGGGGGGAGGCTCCGGCCATTTCCCTGGACACGGTCTACCGGACCCTGGCCGCCCTGGAAACGCGGGGACTGGTGACGCGGGTGCCGTCGGGCGGCGAGGAAGGGCGGTTTGACGGCGATGCCGCGCCGCACCACCATCTGGTGTGCCTGAGCTGCGGTCGCATCGAGGATTTTACCATGCCCGGGGCCGGGCTTGAGGATTTGCCGCCACAGGTCGCGGCCTGGGGGCGCATCCGCGACGCCCAGGTCCTGGTGCGCGGCATCTGCCGGGCCTGTCTCGGACGCAACACCGAAAACCAGTAAGACACAGCCAAGGAGTTTGAAATGACCAAGACTATGGAAAATCTGCAGGAAGCGTTTGCCGGCGAGTCCCAGGCCAACCGGAAGTATCTGGCCTTTGCCGCCCAGGCCGAAAAAGAAGGACTCATCGGCGTGGCCAAGCTGTTCAAGGCCGCTGCTGCTGCTGAAACCGTGCATGCCCACACCCATCTGCGCAACATGAAGGGCATTGGCACCACGGCCGAGAATCTCAAGGCCGCCATCGCCGGCGAAACCCACGAATTCAAGAGCATGTACCCGGCCATGATTGAAGAGGCCAAGACGGAAGGCGACAAGGCGGCCGAGCGCGGCTTCACCTTTGCCAACGCCGTCGAGGAGCTCCACGCCAACCTGTATGCCAAGGCCGCCAATGATCCGGCCGGCTATCCGGCCGAGGACTGGTACGTCTGTTCCGTGTGCGGCTACACCATCGCCGGCGCCGCTCCCGACAAATGCCCGGTGTGCCAGGCTCTGGCCAAGGCGTTTTTCAAGGTCGACTAACCGGATTTCGGTCGCATCACGTCACGCAGCCAAGGAGCGAACATGTCCGCGCCTGAGAACATGTGGCAGTGTCAGACCACCAATTGCGGGTATATCTACGATCCAGATCGTGGCGACCGCAAGGGCAAGGTCCCGGCCGGAACGTCCTTCGAGGATCTGCCTGAGGGCTGGAAATGCCCGATCTGCGGCGGCGGGAAGAAGTGCTTCCGCCCCCTGGCCGGCCCCGGATCGACCAAAGAAGTGAAATGTCCAGTCTGACGACCGGGCGGCCCGCAAGGGTCGCCCGGTTTCGTTTGGCAAGGCCCCCATGCGGGGCCTTTTTCATGTCCGGCGTTCAGGGCCAGGCGTCGGACCGTCTGGAGGTTTTCGGGGAACGCGGCAACGTCGGGCTGATCGCACCGTGTCCGTCCACGCGCCCGGCCGGCGGGGGCCTTGGGAGGAACCTATTTTCCCGGCAGTGTTTCCGGGGTCTGGGCGGGAGTTGCGATCAGGTTTCGTTCCTCCAGCACGTGCCGGTAATCCTCGGCGTACAACGTGAGCATGACCATGGCGAATCCCAGGATGAGGGGGCCGTAGAGGATGCCCAAGGCCCCGAAGAACTTGATGCCGCCGATGATGGAGAGAAACACCCAGAACGTGGACATGTTGGACCGGTTTTGCATGAGCAGCGGCCGGATAAAGGAGTCGATGCTGGAGATCACCACCGCTCCCCAGGCCATCATGAACACGCCCCACTGCCACTGGCCGGTCAGCATGAGATAGACCGAGACGGGCAGCCAGATAATGGCCGTGCCAACCACGGGGATAAGCGAGGCAAAACCCATCATGCAGCCCCAGAAAAAAGGCTGAATGCCGACGATAAAAAGTCCGATGCCGCCGGCCAGCCCCTGGGCCAGGGCGATGACGAACGCCCCGAGGATGACGGACTTGGAGACATCGTCGAGCTGGCGGATGATCCGGTTTTCCTGGTCATTGGTCAGGGGCAGCAGATAGCGCACCTGGGCCAGCATGGCGTGGCCGTCGCGGATCAGGAAAAAGAGCACGAACATGAGGATCAGGAAATTCATGGTCAGCACGAAGAAGTTGCCGATGACCCGGGTGCCGCTGTCGAGGAGCATCTGGCCGGCATTTTTGGAAAGGTCGATGAGATCGGCTTGCAGGGCCAGTTTTTTGAGGTCCAGGAAGGGCAGGTGCTCCTGGACCCAGTTGACATAGGGCGCAATGGAGTCATGGCTGAACAGTTTGTTGAAATCCGTGGAGGCCAGATGGGCTTGCAAAGCGTTGACCGATTGCACACCCTGGGCCAACAGGGAGCCGAGGAAGAAAAAGATCGGGATGATGATGCAGGTGAAGATGAGGCCGGTGGTCAAAAGGGCGGCCAAGGTGTTTTTGCGGGGACCGCACAGTCCGGCAACGCGGCGATGGATCGGGCGGAAGAGCGCGGCCAGGACCACGCCGATGATAAGGATATTGACGAAGGGGCGCAGGACGATACAGGCCAGGATCAGGGCCGCGCCCAGGATCAGCAGGAGGAAGACGGAATAAATGGGTTTTCGAGCTTGGTTCATGCGTGGCCCTTACCAGAAGCGCCGAGGCGGCGGCAAGGCCCTTTCCCAGGGATTGCGAAGTGTCGGACATCCGTCATAGAATGCTGTCCGTATGTTGCAAAAAAGTCGTTTGTTTTCTTTCTCCATTGGCTTGGAGTGCTTGGCGTGACCGATTCGCCGCGCCCTGGCCTTCCGAGACGGCCGCTTTTACCCACTTCCCGGCCTTCCCTGTGGCCCCGGCCCGGCCAGCGGGATCTGACCCAGGCCGTTAGCGGCCACCCCGGCCCGGCCACGGCCATTCGCGCCCGGGAATGGGACCTTATTTTGTCCTCCCGGGGCATCCCCCACGCCATCCGTCGCCAGGGCGGCGGCTATCGGCTGTTTGTGCCGCGCCGCCGGGCCGAGGAGGCACTCAAGGAACTGGCCGGCTATGCTGCCGAACGCCAGACCATTGTACTGCCTGATCCCGAGGCCGCATCGGTGCGTCCCCAGGTTTGGCCCGCTGTGCTGGCCGTCATGGGTCTTATTACCGGGGCCTGGGGGTTTTTGCTGGGTGAGCGGCTGTTTTTCGGTCGTCGCGTGGCCTGGAAAGCCCTTGGGGCCGGGGATTCGACCGCCATGCTGGCCGGGCAATGGTACCGGGCGGTGACAGCCCTCAATCTGCACGCCGATCCGGCCCATCTGCTCGGCAATGCCGTCAGCGGGGCGCTTTTTCTGTCGCTCTTGTGCCGCGAAACCGGGGTGGGCCTGGGGTTTGCCCTGACGCTGGCCGCCGGGGCCGGGGGCAATGTACTCAAAGTCCTTATCCAGGGACCAGGATTGCATTTTCTCGGGGCGTCCACTGCCGTTTTCGGGGCGCTGGGCGCTTTGGGCGGGGTGCGACTGGCCAGCCGCTGGCCGCCGCTGACCTTTCGCCGCTCGGCTCCGGCCGCAGCAGCCCTCATGCTGCTGGCCATGCTCGGGGCCGGGAGCGAGGAGGGCGGGCCGGTGGATCTGGCCGGCCATCTGTTTGGGTTTTTGACCGGAACCGTCCTTGGCCTTGGCGTCGGTTTCTGGCTGGCCGGCCGGCGCCGTCCGGGGGCTGCGGTGCAACTGCTCTGGGGCGCGCTGGCCCTTGGCCTGGCGGTTGCGGCCTGGGCGGCGGCGGTCTGAGCCTGCCGCCGGTGGCCGGGTCGTGTGAGAAAAGAGATGAGAGCCTCCGGCGGCCAAAGGGACCCAGTCCCTTTGGAATCCCCTCCTGGGTGGAGCTTTTTTGACCGAGTATGCTGCCAAATCGGCAGGCGGAAGTTCGGCAAGAGAAGAGGGGAGAAGAGGCGGGGCCGTACCATGCGGCGTTTGTCCTTGACGAGAACCACCGTTGCTTTGACCGGCCGACGTGGGGGGCAGGAAGGCTTTGCTTTGGCCGCTCTTTTCGGATATGATCGTCAATTGTCGCCGGTCGACGCGGGGGCGTACGTGGATGCGGGCTGGATCGAAGCAACTGCTGGGAGTGGGATGCCATGAGCCTGAAGGGCCTTGTTTTTGAAGGTGAGACCATCCGATACCGGACGGGCAAGCATTGGGTCGTGCTGGCCAAGGCAGTGATCCTTTTCGTCCTGGCCTTGGTCGTGTGGTCAAGTGAGCCGACGCTCCTTAAACTCGTGCAGTTTAAGGTCCCGGAAGAACTGGAGCGGTTTGTGCCGACGATTCTGTCTGTCGGCGTACGGCTTTTTCGCTATGTCTTTTTCATTTTGCTGACGCTGTTGGCCCTGGTGCGGCTCTTTTCTTTTTTTACGCTGCGGGTGGGGCTCACCGACAAGCGCTTGCTGTGCGATGATGCCTTGTTGGGTAGTTTTTCCCTGGACCTTGGCAAGATCGAATCGGTCAAGTGCGAGCCAGGGCTGTTCGGCGGCCTTTTAGGCTACGGCAAGGTGATTCTCACGGCCTCAAGTAGTCAACGTCTGGTCGTCACCAATCTATCGCGTCCCCACGTGCTCGAACAGGAAATCTTCGCTGCCAAATAGCGTCCGGGGCAGGCGGCTGCGGGCCGCAAGCCCTGTTGCCAACCTCCCCGCGTCGTGGATACGCGACCATGTATTTGTCCCGAAAGCCCATCAAGTATTACGGCATCCTGTTTAAGCTGCTGGTGGTCTTTATTGGCATCATGATTTTTGCCTATTTTACCATATCCACGCTGCTTATCTACATAAAAGACTCGGTCAATATCTCCCGCGACATCGTCAAGGTTCGTTTCGAGGTGCTCACCATTTCCCAGCGTCTGGTGGACAGCCTCCTTGTCATGGAGGAAAATCAGAAGAAGTACGAGATCCTCCATTCTGACGAATACAAAAAGAACTTCATGGCGGCGTTGTCCGAATATAAAAACGCCATCTGGAGCATCTTGTGGTTCCGTTATGAAGGATTTTCAGCCTGGGAAGAACTCCATGCCGAGTTTCGAGAGACATTTCCCGATCTGGCCCAAGGGAGGGATCTGTCCAAAGAACCGTGGATCGACCAGGACAGGCTCAACCAATGGATGCGCATTGTGGTCAGTGCCCGCCAGGACAACGAACGGGTCCTGGAATCCGGGATGCGCGAACTGTTCCGCATAAGCGAAGTGGCCGTCAACCGGGGCGTCTCGGGACTGACCATCTCCATTGGCGTCGGCCTTCTGGGCGTGCTTTTTCTCACCTATTCCTTAAGCCGTCCGTTGCGGGAACTGCGCCGAGGCATCCGGGCCTACACCCGCGACGGCCGGCTGGAACCAATCCGGGTGCTCTCCAAGGACGAACTTGGGGAACTCGGCGCGGCCTTTAACGACATGACCGTGCGCCTTAAGGAAGAAGAGCGGATGCGGGCAGATTTCATCGACATGGTCAGCCACGAGATCCGGACGCCGCTGACCTCCATCCGCGAATCCGTCAACCTGATGCGCGAACGGGTGCTTGGCGACGTCAACGAACGGCAAAAGCGCTTTCTCGACATTGCCAGCGACGAACTGCAGCGGATATCGGCCATGTTGACCAGCCTGCTCAAGGTCTCGAGCATGGCCTCCCAGATTGTGGATCTGGCTCCGGTGACGTTTAACCCCGAAGAGCTGCTGCGGGAAACCCTGGAAAAAGCCGGGCCGTCCGCTGAAGCCAAGGGCATTAGCCTGTCGCCCCGGGTGGCTCCGGACATTGTCTCGGTGGTGGGCGACCGCGAACTGCTTGGGCAGGCCCTGTACAATCTGGTCGGCAACGCCGTGAAGTTTTCCCCGCCTGAACGTACGGTGCGGGTAGGGGTGGAGATGGCCGACGGCGGCGAAAAGCTGCTGGTCAGCATTTCCGATGAGGGACCGGGGATTCCCGAAGAGGAACAATCCCACGTGTTCAATAAGTATTACCGTGGGGTGCGCACCAAGCGCACGACGGACGGCATCGGCCTTGGCCTCAATATCGCCAAGACCATCGTCGAGGCCCACGGCGGCAATATCTGGCTGTCCAGTCTGCCCGGCAAGGGCTGTACTTTCTACTTTACAATTCCAGTGGATGGGGCAAGAGCGTAGTATGGCCCGATGTGTTTTGCACCGTATAGGCACGACCGCTGCCCGCATATGCTGCGGGCTGTCCTTGGTTTTGGCGCTTGGTTGCGCCCGGCACGAACCGGTCCCGGCGCCGGTGGTTGCGCCCGCGCCGCCGCCCGCGCCGTCCAAGGAAGTGATCATTTGCAAAATCGAGCGGGAGACGGCCTACGACCAGGGGCTTCGCGCCTACGAATCCGGCGAGGTCAAGCGGGCAATGACGCTGTGGCGCGAGGCCGCAGCGGTTGAAACCGCCCAGGACGTCCGTCAAAGAGCCCTGTTTGCCATGGCTGCCGTCAAGCTCTCCCAGGCCGGCAGCGATGCCGAGGTTTCCGCCGCCCTGGACATGCTCGACGCCTGGGCCAAGAAATCCCCGCCCGGCGGCAGCGGCGAGGATGCCCGGTTCCTGCTTGGCGTCGTCAAATCGTTCAAGCCGGCCTTTGTCCTTAAGGAGCAAAAGGCGGCCCTGGAACGTGAGTGCGGCAAGAAACTCGTCGAGCGCGAGGAGCAGGTGCGAAAAAGTCTGCAACAGCAGGTCAAGGCTCTGGAGTCCATCCACCAGCAGATCCAGGAAAAGAAAAAGGGTCTCAGCAATTACTGATCCGGTCCGGCCACGGCCGGCCGCCCAGAAGCACCCATGAGCATAGGCGCGCAGCAGACCCGCAAGACCGTCCTCGTTGTCGATGACGACCCGCACATCCTGGAAGTCCTGGAGGTGCGCCTCGTCTCGGCCGGCTATGACGTCATTACGGCCACCGACGGCCTGGAGGCCCTGGACGTGTTGTCGCGCAAGGCCGTGCGCCTGGTCATTTCCGACATTCGGATGCCCGGCATGGACGGGATGCGGATGCTTGAAGAGATGGAAAAGCGCAACATCAAGCTGCCCATCATCTTTTTAACCGCCCATGGCAGCATCCCCGGGGCAGTGTTCGCCATCAAGCACGGGGCCGTGGATTACCTGACCAAGCCTTTTGACGGGCAGGAGCTGTTGACCCGGGTGACCGAGGTTTTTGCCAAGGCGGCCGGTCTTGACGCCGCCCGGGCCGAGCAACTCGGCGAGACCGGTCTGGTCGGCACCAGTCCGGCCATGCGCGATCTGGCCGCCATGATCGAGCGGGTGGCCCCGCGCGACGTCAATGTCCTGGTCCTTGGCGAATCCGGCACCGGCAAGGAGCTGGTGGCCAACCTGATCCACCGCCGCAGTGCCCGCAAGAACGGTCCGTTGGTCACCGTGGACTGCGGTTCGACCCCGGCCGGCCTGCTCGAATCCGAGCTCTTTGGCCACGTCAAGGGCTCGTTCACCCATGCGGTCAAAGACAAAAAGGGCCTGATTGAACAGGCCAACCTGGGTACCCTTTTCCTTGACGAGATCGGCAATATTTCAACGGAGATGCAGATTCGTCTCCTGCGCGTCCTGGAAAACCACAAGATCCGGCGTATTGGCGACGTACGCGAAATCCAGGTCGACTGCCGGGTCATTGCCGCCACCAACGCCGACATCTTCGAGCAGGTGGCTGCGGGCATTTTCCGGGAAGACCTGCTCTATCGCCTCAAGGTGGTGACGATCAACGTGCCGCCTCTGCGTGAGCGCCGTGAGGACATTCCCATTTTGGCCGAGCATTTCACCCGCCAGTTCTGCGCCGCCCAGGGAATGCCGCCGGTGACCGTGCCGGACGAGACCATGGCCTATCTGACCGCCTATCCCTGGCCCGGCAACGTCCGCCAGCTGCGAAACGCCCTGGAGGCCGGGGTGGTCCTTTGTACCGACAGCGTGCTGGCCCCCCAGGATCTGCAGCTCCCCCTGGCCGGCAAGGGACCCGATCGCTCGGCCGACAACATGTCCCTGGATCAGAGCGAAAAGGCCGCCATCGTGCGCGCCCTGGAACAGTCGGGCTGGGTGCAGAAGGAAGCCGCGCCGCTTCTGGGCGTCAGCCGCCGGGCACTGAATTACAAGATTCAGAAATACGGCATTGAAATCCCCAAACGCCGCCCGAAAAAATAAGCAGACCGTCACCGTCCGGACCCGCCCCTGCCTTGGCAAGGAGGGGGGTTTCTGTCACAACAGATGAACCCCTCCCGGGTGACTGGCCCTCTTCCTCTCTCGGTTCAAGAGGTGAAGTGTCACCCGGATGAGAGAGCGGCTGTTGCGGGAGGGATCAGGGCGACGTCCGGCGGCAGCATCCCTGTGGTTCGGTTGTTGCGATGCCCTGGCCGGGCAACAATGCAGACTTCGGCCCGAAGCGGCCGGAATTGGGTGGACGCATGGCGCAGCCAGACGGCGCGATTGCACCGAAAGCGGGCCGGTCGCCCAAAGTAGCCAGGCAGGTGGTCCTGCCCTTTCGCAAGTCCCTGGAAATCAGTATTAAAAGTATTCAGGTCCGGTTTTTTCGGTCCCTGATCACCGTGGCCAGTCTGGTATTGGCCGTGGCCTTTTTGAGTTTCATCCTCACCGGCTCGGACGTGGCCGTGGGTTTGTTGCGTTCCGGCAACCCGCAACTCCGCACCGCCCTGGTTGATGCCGGCTACGATCTGCCGGCCTTGCCGTCGGCCGCCGTCTCCGTTGCCGCTGAGGCCGCCCGCCTGCAAACCAGTCCCAAGGAGCGCTGGATCGTCATCCTGTCGTTGCTCGTATGCACCGTCGGCATCGTCAATGCCCAGCTGATGGCCGTTACCGAGCGCTTTCGTGAAATCGGCACCATGAAATGCCTGGGGGCGCTTGATCGTTTTATTCTGCGGCTTTTTTTGCTGGAAGCCGGCATGCAGGGCTTGGCCGGGTCCTTTATTGGCGGAGTGTTGGGGGTGCTCGTCGGGGTGCTCGTCGGGCTTTTGCGGTTCGGCTTTGCCGCCGCGACCAATCTTTCCATGATCGATCTTGGCGCGACGCTCGCTCTGTCCATTGCGGTCGGGGCCGGCTTGAGCCTCCTTGGCGTGGTCTATCCGGCGGTGGTCGCCGCCAGAATGCGGCCGGTGGAAGCCATGCGGGCCCAGGAATGACCCGCCGGGCGGGCTAAGGAAGAAGCGGGGGACTATGGCCGAGGCGCACAATATCGTCCGGGTGGCCGGCGTGGCCAGGACGTTTACCATGGGCACGCAAGTGGTCCAGGCCCTTCGCGGCGTGGACCTGACCATCAAGGCCGGGGAATATCTTTCCATCATGGGACCGTCGGGGTCGGGCAAATCCACGCTGTTTAACATGATCGGCGGCCTGGACAAGCCGTCCACCGGCAAGGTCTTTATTGACGAAGTGGATATTGCCCAGCTCGACGCCTACGAGCTGGCCTGGCTGCGAAACCGAAAAATAGGCTATATTTTCCAGACATTTAACCTTATCCAGGTGATGACCGCCCTGGAGAACGTCACGTTGCCCATGACCTTTGCCGGCGCCTCCCAGGACGAGGCCACGGAAAAGGGCCTGGAACTCCTTGGTCTGGTCGGCCTGCGCGAGCGCCACGCCCACCGTCCCCAGGAACTCTCCGGCGGCCAGCAGCAGCGGGTGGCCATAGCCCGGTCCCTGGCCAATACCCCGGCCATTATCCTGGCCGACGAACCCACCGGCAACCTGGACCTGACCACCGGCGAAGAGATTATCACGCTGTTAAAACGCCTGAGTTCCGATCGCGGCGTCACCGTCATCTCCGCCACCCACGACTATAAAATGCTCAATGTCTCCGATCGGGTGGTCTGGATTCGGGACGGTCGCATCGACAAGATCGAAGAGCGCGACCAGCTCAATATCACCGTCGGCGGCATCGGAACCCGGGAGGACTGAGTTCGGATGCCGCGCCAGCCCCTCTCCTCCCTGCCGGGCCGAGCCTGGCCCGGCCGCTGTGTGCCTTGTCCTCCTGGTTGTCGCGTGGCTGGGACTGCTGACCGCTGGCCCGGCTGCGGCCAAGCGGGCCAGGAAAGCCGAGGCTGCCTCCTCCCAGGGCGCTGCCCTGGCCGAGACCTGGCTGACTGCGGCCGACGCCGACCTGGACAAGGCTGTCATCGACGCCCTGGCCGGCCTGGGCGACCGTTCTCTGGGCACTCCGGGCAGCCGGGCGGTGGCCGATGCCCTGGAAGCCTTTTTCAGAAGCCTGAATCTGGGTGAAGTCGGGCGGCTCTCCTACCGCGCCCCGGCCATGGTCCAAGGCCGGGCCGCCCTGTCCGTACCTGGCGGCGCAGCGGCGACCCTGACCCCCCTGGCGCTCAATGCCTTTACGCCGGGCTCGGTCCCCCCGGGCGGACTGACCGGCCCGGTGGTCTATGCCGGTCCGGGGAACTACCGGGATTTCGATGGGAGCGCCGTCAAGGACGCCATCGTCCTTATGGACCTGAAAAGCGGACGCAACTGGCAGGGCGCAGCCCAGCTCGGGGCCAAGGCCCTGGTCTATGTGGACGACAGCCCGGCCGGGCAACCGGCCGATAACAGCGTTTTCCGCGACAAGTTCGAGCTGACCCCGATCCGGTTTCCCCGCTTTCGGATCACGGCCGGAGAAGCGGCCCAGCTATTTGGCGACTATCGGACCCTGCGCGGTGAGACGGACGGCCAGACCGCCGCCCTGACCGCCAGGGCGGCCTGGGAGCCGGTGGTGGGGCAAAACGTCCATCTCCTCATTCCGGGGACCGATCCGGCCCAGGCCGGCCAACTGGTGGTGGTGGACGCCCCCTACGATACCGCTGCCTATGCCCCGGGGCAGGCTCCTGGTGCAGACGAGGCCGCCTCGGTGGCCGTCTTGGTGCGTCTGGCCCGGCAATTGGCCGCGCATCCCCCGGCCCGGCCGACGCTGCTGGTGGCCACGTCCGGGAGCGGCCAGTCCCTGGCCGGGCTGCGGGAATTTTTCGCGGCCCTTCGCGGCAAGGGCAAGGATCTGCGCGGCCAGTCCCGGGAGCTCAAGGAAAGCGTGCGCCAGACCGACGCCGTGCTGGCGTCGCTGGACGCCCTGAACTCTGACGGCGAGGGGGCCGGGGCCTCGCTTGGCGATGTGTCCCTGCGCGAGACATTGCTGGAAAGCCTCAAAGACGAGGTGGACAGCGTCACCACCCATCTGATGCGCCTGCGTCTGGCCGGGACGCACCGCGACGAACCCACGATCAGCGCCCTGGCCGCCCGCCGCGCCGAACTGCGTCGGCTCATGTGGCGCGAGGATTTTGGTGCGCTCCCCCCGGTCGAAGCCCGGGCGCTCCGCGACCTCATCCCGGCGACCAAGGCCCGTCTGCTGCGTGCCCGGGCCGGAGCCGAGGCTGAGGCCGACTGTGTGGAAAGCGCCCGGGAGCTGCGAAAGCTCGTGGGCGACCGCGATCTGGCGGCTCAGGCCTCGCTCCGCCTGTCCAGCCACGGCGACGGGGTGGGTAGTTTTTGCAAAGGGTTTGCCTTTGAGGTCAAGCCCGACGTTAATCCCGGCCAGGCCTACGGCCGCATCAATCGCTCCCTGGCCGCCGCCGCCGAAGCCGCCGCCAAGGACGCAGGGCTGCCGGCCGGCTACTACTGCGACGGCATGCGCGACGACCGCCAGCACCCCTGGCAGGGCCTTTTGCCCGACCGTCCGGCTCTTGGCGGCGAATTTGGCAATATCGCCGGCGTCCTTGGCTTCACCCTGGCCACGACTGGCGACGCCCGACTGGCCTGGGGCACGCCGGGCGACACGCCCGATCAGGTGGATTTTGTTTCCCTGGCCCGCCAGAGCCGGTTTGTGACGGCGGTCTTGGTGGCCATGAGCCGAGCCGATTTCGAGGTGGGCGAGAAACGGCCGCGAAATGTCTTTTCAACCCTCACCGGCCGCGTCAACTTCATCCGCCAGGGCGAGCTTTTTCCCGACCGTCCGGCCCCGGACACCGTGGTGTGCGTCTACCAGGGCAAGACCCGGTTTTACGCCATCACCGACGCCCGGGGCCAGTTTCGGGTGAGTGGGCTGGCCAACAAGAAGTACGTGCTGGACAAGGCCGTCATCGAGGGCTTCCGGTTTGATCCCGATACCGGTTCGGCCGTTTGGGCCATCGACAAGAAGCAGACCGGCAAGGATGCGTATCGGGTCAAGATGAACCGGAACAGCATGGAAACCGACCTGATCATGTTCGGTTGCGACCAGACCACGCTCTTTTCCGCCTTTGATCCGCGCTCGTTTCGCTATTTCACCCGCATCGAACTGCTCGATGCCCGGCGTGAGGCCGCGCCCATGCGCTCCTGGTTCAGTCGTTTAGACACCCTCGATTCCACCCTGCTCTCCATTTTTCTCGAACCGGGAACACCCTTTAAGTGCATCCTGTCCGACACGGTGCTGGCCCGAAAGCTCCTGCTTTTAAATGCCGACGCGGCACATCCGACCGGCGTCGGCTATCCCGTGGAGGCCTATTCCGTGCTGCCGACCACGGAACTGCTCGCCGCCCGCGACATGTGGGCGCTGGTCGGGCCGCGCATCGCCAATCTTGAAGCCCACGGCATTGTCAGCGAGCGCATCCGCGACCTGACCGACCAGGGCCGTTCGCTCTATGCCCAGGCCTGGGCCGCTGGCGAGGCCAGGCACTACGAAGCCATGGTGACGGCGGCCCGGTCCAGCTGGGCTCTGGCTGTTCGGGTCTACAACGATGTGGAAAAAACCCAGCGCGATGTGCTGTTAGGCGTGCTCTTTTACATTGCCCTGTTTATCCCCTTTGCCTACTGCGTGGAGCGGGTGGTCTTTAACTACGCCGACATCCACAAACGCATCGCGGCCTTCCTGGGGACGCTTGCCGCCGTCATTGCCGTGGTCTACGCCGTCCACCCGGCCTTTAAGCTCACCTATTCGCCGCTGGTGGTCATCATCGCCTTTTTCATCCTGGGCCTGTCGGTCATGGTGGCAGCCATTATCTTCATGCGCTTTGAGCGCGAGATGACGGCGCTGCAACGTCGGGCCTCCCATGTCAAATCCACGGAAATCGGCGGGATGCGCGCTTTTGCCGCTGCCTTCGTCATTGGCGTGAGCAACCTGCGCCGCCGCAAGGTCCGAACAGCCCTGACCTGCCTGACGCTTGTCATCCTGACCTTCACCATCATGAGTTTTACGAGCATCAAATCCACCCGGGACGAAAGCGCGATCCTGATTGCGGAGAGCGCGCCGTACCAGGGGGTGCTGCTTAAAAATATCGGCTGGCATTCCCTGCCGCCCGAATCCCTGGCGGTCGTGGCCGATGCCTATGGCACGGCCGACGTGGTGGCCCCGTTGGCCTGGCTTGAGTTGCCGGAAAAAAACGTGGCCCCCATCACCGCCATCCGGGCCGGCCGGCACAGTGAACCCGTCCAGGGCATCATGGGCCTGTCGGCCGATGAAGCCCGCCTGGGGCGCATGGCCGGTGTGCTGACGGCCGGCCGCTGGTTTGCCCCTGGCGACGGTGCCGCCGTCATCCTGCCTGTGCCCATGGCCGAGCGTCTGGGCGTTACCCCGGGCGACAGCGTGACGCTTTTTGGCCGGACATTTACGGTCAGCGGCCTTTTCCGCAAAAATGCCCTGGAAGAGCGGCCGGATCTCGATGGCGAGCCGCTCATGCCGGTGGTTTTCCCGTCCGAGGTTTCCAAAGAGGTCAGCGAAGTCGAAAAGGAGGCGGCCGAGTCGGGCGAGGACGTCAAGAGCCTGCAAAGCCGCTATCAGCACATCGACGATGATCTGGTCGTCATTGTCCCCTATGAGACGCTGATCGGCCTTGGCGGACAGCTCAAGTCCGTGGCGGTGGCCCCGCCGGCCGCCGGTGTGGAGAGCGGCAACGCCGCAGCGACCAATGATTCGGTTCTGGCCGGCCGTTTGGCCGATCGCTTTGGTCTGGCGGTTTTTTCCGGCCAGGCCGACGGGGTGTTTTTGTACCACGCCGGCGACTCCCTGGGCTATGCCGGCGTACCCAACATCCTCATCCCCTTGGTGATTTCCGTGCTGATTGTGCTCAATACCATGATCGGCGCGGTCTATGAGCGAAAACGGGAAATCGGCGTTTACACGGCCGTGGGACTGGCCCCGTCCCATGTATCGTTCCTGTTTATCGCCGAAGCCCTGGCCTTTGCCGTCATCAGCGTGGTCCTGGGCTATCTCCTGGCCCAGACCGCCGCCGGGCTCTTGTCCGGCTCGTCGCTTTGGGCCGGCATGACCGCCAACTATTCCTCCACGGCCGGCGTGGCCGCCATGCTGCTGGTCATTGCCGTGGTGCTGCTCTCGGTCATCTATCCCTCCAGGGTTGCCGGCCAGATCGCCATTCCCGACGTCAACCGCTCCTGGACGCTGCCCGATGCCGTGGACGGGGTTATCGCCACCCGGCTGCCGTTTCTGGTCAAGGTACGCGAGCAGGAGTGCGCCGGCGGGTTTCTCTTCGACTATTACCAGTCCCACCAGGATGTGTCCCATGGCCTTTTCGCCACTGCCGACGTGGACTACGTTTTTGAGTGCCCTTGGGATCTGCCCGGTTCCTCGCCGCATCCCAAAGAACTCCATCCGGAGTTCTGCGATTTGCGGGCCTGTATGCGCTTAACCGGCACGGTCTGGCTGGCCCCCTTCGATTTCGGCATCAAACAGTCCATGTCCATTGTCTTTACGCCGGCCAAGGACACCCCGGGCTATATGGAAATTGATGTGGAACTGACGCGCGTGGCCGGCGAAGCCGGCATGTGGAAGCGGCTCAACAAGGGCTTTCTAAACGATTTGCGCAAACAGCTACTCGTGTGGCGTTCCCTGGAGGAATCCACCCGGACCTCCTATGAGGACAAGATCACCAGCAGCTACAATGCCCGGCTTCGAAGCAATGAGCCGGCCGGGGAGGGGGACGCATGACGTCCGGGACCATTCGTTTCCGGGCCGTGGCCCTGGGGTTGGTCCTTGGGCTTGGCGTGTGCGCCGTGACCCCGCTCAACAACCTCTATCTGGGCGCAACCCCCCTTGGCGGCGGCCATTTTCCCCTGGCCCCGTTTTTTCTGCTGGCCTGGCTCACCGTGCTGGCTGCCGGGCTTGGCCGGCTCTTTCGCGGCCGCAGCCTGCTGACCGGCACGGATTTGCTCGTGTGCTGGATGCTCATGGTCGTGGTTTCCGGCGTGGCCCACACCGGCCTGGCCCGCACGTTTTTTATCAGCCTGACCGCGCCGCTGCATTTTGCCACCGAGGGCAACCAGTGGAACGCGGTGTTTGGGCCGCTGTTGCCGGCCGGCTGGTATCCGGTCGATCCCGAGGCTGTGGAGACGCTTTATAACGGGCTGGCTGGCGGCTACACCATGCCCTGGGGGCAGGTGCTGGCCACGATCCCCTGGGGTGTCTGGATCGGGCCGCTGAGCACCTGGGCCGTCTTTATCGGCCTGTGCTATTTCGTGCTCCTGTGCCTGACCAATCTCTTTTCCCGGCAGTGGATATCCAATGAGCGCATGAATTTTCCGCTGCTGCGCCTGCCGGAGACGTTGACGGGTGCTGTGGATGACGGCGGGTTATCGAGCTTTTTTACCGATCGTTTTCTCCTTTGCGGCCTTTTTTTCAGTGTGCTTCTGCACACCATAAACGGTATCGCCTTTTACGATCCCTCCGTGCCCCAGATCCCGACGTTGATCCTGGCTGGTCCCTATTTTCCCAAAACAGGGCTTTTCTCGGGCTTTACCAAGCTCAAAATCTATTTCTATCCGGCTTTTATCGGGTTCGCCTATCTGACGGCCCGCCAGATTTCCTTAAGCTTCTGGTTCTTTTTCATTCTCGGCGGCTTTGTCTACGGCGTCTTTGACCTCATCGGCCAGCACATCCCGGCTGCGGCCCTGGGCGTCACCTTCGGCCCGACCCTGACCTCTCCCGAGGAAACCCAGATGATCGGGGCGTATGGCGTCTTTTTCCTGTTTCTGCTGTGGCTGGCCCGCCAGCATCTGTACGACACGGCCAGGGATGCCCTGCGCTTTCGGTTTCACCGCCCGGATGAGGCCGAGTGGGTCGGCGCGCCGGCCTCGCTGTGGGGGTTGGTTCTGGGCGGCGGGGCGCTTGTGGCCTGGAGCGTGTCCTTTGGCATGCCCCTTGGGCAGGCCGTGCTGCTTTTGGGCGCGTTTTTCATGGTCATGCTGGTGGCCAGCCGCATCATCTGCCAGGGCGGCATTGCCTATTTCACCCTGACCGCCGCGCCGACCGACGGTTTGCTGGCCTTTTTCGGCACCGGCATCTTCAGCCGCCTGGGCCTTCTTATGGCCGCCGTCATGCAGAAAATGCTCTTTGTCGATCTGCGCGAATCGCTTCTGCCTTCGCTTTTTCACGCCGCCAAGGTGGGTGAGAAGAAAGGACCCAAGAAACTCTATCTGGCGGCCATTGTGTTGGCCATTGCCGCGGCGGTGGCCGTGTCTTTTCTGGCCATGTTGGCCGTTTGCCACAAATACGGCCTGCGCGATTTGCAGGTGGACTGGGAGACGCAGACCGTCACCACGGTCTATGAAAACGTCCAGCGCCTGATTGAAGCCCCGGCCGGGTCCAACTCGGCGGTCATCGGCTTCACCGTGGCCGGGGCGGTGGTGATGTTCGCCCTGATTGTCGCCTACCAGCAGTTCTACTGGTGGCCCATTCATCCCCTGGGCTTTCTCACCATGTACAGCTCCTCCATGCGCATTTTGTGGTTTTCTTTCTTTATCGGCTGGCTGTGCAACCATCTGACCCTGCGTTATGGCGGCATTGTGCTTATGAAACGGGTGCGGCTCTTGTTTATCGGCCTTATCCTGGGGGATTTTCTCATGGGCGGCGTGTTTGCGCTGATCGGACTGTGGACCGGGCAGAGCTATCTCGTGCTGCCGAATTAGGATGACCCGATGTACGACGACAAAGAGTTAGCCGAATACCGGGATCTGCTCCCCACGCCGACCCATTTCGAAGAGGGCTTCGACTGGAAGACCATTGTTGGCGCGGTCTTCATCGGCTTTCTCATGATGCCGGGCAGCATGTATCTCCAGCTGGTCATCGGCACCGGCATCGGCCCGGCGGCGCGCTGGGTGACCATTATCCTCTTTGCCGAGATCGCCAAGCGGGCCTATACGGAACTCAAGCAGCAGGAGATCTTCCTGCTCTATTATATGGCCGGCGCGGCCATGGCTTCGCCGTTTCATGGACTCCTGTGGAACCAGTATCTGGTCCAGTCCGATGCGGCCAAGATGCTGGGACTGACCGACCTCATTCCGCTGTGGGTGGCCCCGGGGCCGGAATCCGATTCGCTTCTGGCTCGCACCTTTCTCCACCGTGACTGGCTGGTCCCCATCCTGCTCCTGGTCGGCTCCCAGATTATCCAGCGCATCGACCATTTCGGCCTGGGTTATGCCCTCTATCGCATCACCTCCGATGTGGAAAAACTGCCGTTCCCCATGGCCCCGGTCGGGGCCCTTGGCACCATGGCCCTGGCCGAATCCACCGAGGATCGCAAAACCGGCTGGAAATGGCGGGTCTTTTCCATCGGCGGCATGATCGGGCTGGCCTTCGGAGCCATCTATGTCCTTTTCCCGGTGGTGTCCGGGCTCATTTTCACCGAACCCGTGCGTCTGATCCCCATTCCCTGGGCTGATTTCACCCGCAATACCGAGGCCTGGCTGCCGGCCGTGGCCACTGGCATCCAGTTCGACCTGGGGCTGGTTTTTACCGGCATGGTGCTGCCGTTTTGGGCCGTCATCGGCGGGCTGGTCGGGCTGGTCATCACCATTGTGGCCAACCCCATCCTTTTTTCCCATGGCATCCTGCACCGCTGGCGGCAGGGCATGGGCACGGTGGATACGGTTTTTGCCAACAACTTCGACTTCTACATGTCCTTTGGCATCGGTCTTGGCCTGGCGATCGGCGTTATTGGCGTGTGGCAGGTGGCCCGGTCGCTGCGAAAGGGCGGGGTGGGCGGCGCCGCCTACAAGGCGCTCTTTGACACCAACAAGGCCCGGGGCGACATCAATTTCTGGGTATCCATCGCCATCTACGTCTTTTCCACCCTGGCTTATATCGGCATGTGCCTGTTTCTGGTGCCGCAGTTTCCCTGGCTCTTTTTCGTGCTCTACGGCTTCATCTACACCCCGGTGATTTCCTATATCACTGCCCGGATGGAAGGCATCGCCGGCCAGTTTGTCAGTTTGCCGCTGGTGCGCGAGGCCAGTTTCATCGCCGGGGCGCGCTTTTTCGGCTACCAGGGCATCGAAATCTGGTACGCCCCCATTCCCATCCACAACTATGGCAAGGCGACCGTGGATTTTCGGGAAATCGAACTGACCGGCACCAGCCTGCGCGGCATCATCAAGGCTGAGATCGTGGTTTTTCCGGTGGTCATGGTGGCCAGCCTCCTTTTTTCCCAGTTCATCTGGCAGCTTGCCCCCATCCCCTCGGCCAGCTACCCGTATGCCCAGGAATTGTGGCATTTGCAGGCGCTCAATTCCCTGCTCATGCAGACCTCCACCCTGGAAGGCAATTCGCTCTTTTTTCAGGCCTTAAACGGCTGGTTCGTCACCGCCGGCCTGGGCCTTGGCCTGATCATTTATATGCTGCTCATGCTTTTCGGTCTGCCGGTGCTCCTGGTCTACGGCATCGTGCGCGGCCTGGGCCAGAGCGTGCCCCATGGGCTGATTCTCGAAGTGGCCGGGGCGCTTTTGGGCCGCTATTATTTTCTCAAGCATTACGGGAAGCGCTGGCGGCAATATGCGCCGGTGCTCCTGGCCGGTTTTTCCTGCGGCATGGGACTCATGGGCATGTTCGCCATGGGGGCCACGCTCATTTTAAAGTCCCTGGGCAAGCTGGCCTATTAGGACAGCGGTTTGGTCTCTTGACGATTCGCGTCAAACGGGATAGAGACGTCGGTTTCGCGTTGGAATTCAATCGTCCGACCAGCTGGGCCAATCCGGCCGATCAGGGGAAAGCCCCTTGACGCGGCGAAATAACGTCTTACCAGGGTAGCGCACACGCGCACCGGGAACTCGTCCTACCGCATCCAACGTGCAAGGAGAATCGCATGGCGCGTATCACCGTTGAAGATTGCCTGGAAAAAATCAACAACCGCTTCCTCATCGTGCAGATGGCCATCAAGCGGGTGCACCAGTACCGTGAAGGCTATGAGCCTTTGGTTGAGTGCAAAAACAAGGAAGTCGTCACCGCCCTGCGGGAGATTGCTGCCGGCGAAGTGTTGCCGGCCGAGTCCATTGTGGAAGCGGGCGTCGTGCTTCCTGAAAACAACTAGAAGAAACAATGCCCCGGGATTATTACGAAATTCTCGGCGTTGAACGCGACGCCGACGATGAAACGATCAAGAAGGCCTACCGCCAGCAGGCCTTCAAGTTCCACCCCGACCGCAACCAGGACGATCCCGAGGCCGAGTCCAAGTTCAAGGAAGCGGCCGAGGCCTACGAGGTGTTGCGCAACCCTGAAAACAGGGCCCGCTATGACCGTTTCGGCCATGAAGGCATGGGCGGCAATGGTTTTGGCGGCTTTGGCAGCACCGACGACGTCTTCAGTGCCTTCTCCGATATTTTCGGGGAGTTTTTCGGCTTCAGCGGGCGCTCCTCGCGCGGCCCCCGCCCCCAGGCCGGAAACGATCTGCGCTACGATCTGACCGCCCCCTTCCGCGATGCGGCCAAGGGCACCGAGGTCACGCTAAAAATACCCAAGAATGTCCAGTGCCACGTCTGTAACGGTTCCGGAGCCGAGCCCGGCACCTCGGCCGAGACCTGCCAGCAGTGCGGCGGGGCCGGCCAGGTTATCCAGAGCCAGGGCTTTTTCCGCATCGCGGTCACCTGCCCGGTGTGCCGTGGCGAAGGCCGCGTAATAGCCTCGCCCTGCAAGGAGTGTCGCGGTCGGGGCATCACCCGCCAGACCCGGGAACTCAAGGTCCGCGTGCCGGCCGGCGTGGACGACGGCAGCCGTTTGCGCCTGCGTGGCGAGGGTGACCCGGGACTGCACGGCGGTCCTCCGGGCGACCTCTACGTCATCCTCCATGTGGAGGAAGACAAGGTTTTCGAACGTCAGGGCCAGGACCTCATCTACCGTCAGGACATCACCTTTGTGCAGGCCGCGCTTGGCCATAAAATCGAGGTGCCGACCCTGGAGGGCGAGGAGTCCATGGAAATCCCCAAGGGTACCCAGAGTGGGGAAGTCTTCTCCCTGCGGGGCCTGGGGTTGCCCATCCCGGGATCCAGCCGTCGGGGTGATCTGCTCATCCATGTCACGGTGGCGACCCCGCGCGGGCTGACCAAGAAACAGGAAGAACTTTTGCGCGAGTTCGAATCGCTTGATGCGCAAAAGCCCATGAAAAAAGTGAAAAATTTCTTTCGCAAGGCCAAAGAGGCCATGGGGAACTGACATGGATGGTCGCATCCGTACAACGCTGCTGCTCCTGATCCTTCTTCTGGCTTTTCCGGCCATGGCCCAGGCCAATCCGACCGACGACTATGTGCAAGGCATGGCCGCCGCCTCCAAGGGCGACATGAATACGGCCATTGCGGCTTTCGGCCGCATCATTGCCAACCCGGCCGTGGATGCCAAGAACCTGGCCAGCGCCTATAACCTGCGCGGCATGTGCCATGAGGCCAAAGAAGATCTGCAACTTGCCCTGGCCGACTATACCAAGGCCATCGAGACCGACGCCAAGCTGGCCGAGGCTCTCGGCAACCGGGCCATGCTGTATATGAAGCTCGGCGACGAGGCCAAGGCCCGGGAAGACGCCACTGCCGCCCGGCGTATCGACCGCAAGGTCAAAGTTCCGGATTTCAAGTAGGCTGTCATGAGCGAAGGGTTTACCCACATTGACGCCGAAGGCCGCACCCGCATGGTGGATGTGGGCGGCAAGTCCAAGACGCGCCGCCTGGCCATTGCCGGGTGTGAGGTGCGTCTTTCCGCCCAAACCATGAAGCTGTTGGCCACCGCCGCCCTGCCCAAGGGCGATGCCCTGGCCACGGCCAAAATTGCCGGCATCATGGCGGCCAAGCGTACCTCCGATCTGATCCCGTTGTGCCATCCGCTGCCTCTGGCCTTTGCCGATGTGCGGTTCGACGTGGATCAGGCCTCGGCCATCGTCCGGGTGGAAGCCGAGGCCTCGACCACGGCCGAGACGGGGGTGGAGATGGAAGCCCTGGCGGCCGCGTCGGTTGCGGCGCTGACCATCTACGACATGTGCAAGGCCGTGCAAAAAGACATCGTCATCAGCGAGATCCGGCTGCTCTACAAGGCCGGCGGCAAGTCCGGCACGTTTGTGTCGCCGCACTGGCCGGCCGGCCGTCCCTTTCCCGACGCTTGATTCTGGCTTATTATTTCGACCTCAGAAACGCCCGGGAGACGCATGTCCCCGGGCGTTTTACGTTCTCGCTTTTAGTCAGACGCGCATTAATCAGGAGACGCTCCTGGTACATCAGCCTTGGATGTTGCCCCCTCACGCCGGGCGCGACGGTGCGAGTGTTTTGGATGCGCCCTACAAAAAAGGCCGCGACACAGGTCGCGGCCTTGGGCGATGCAGGGGGGAGGCCTGGGCCTATTTGCGCTTGAGCCGCTCGGCCAGATACTCGGCCACGTGGCGCACCTCAAAGGGGGTCTTGTCGCGTTCGAAGCCGCCGCGGATCTGCATGATGCAGCCCGGGCAATCGGTGGCCATGGCGGTTGCGCCGGTGGCCTTGAGGTTGTTGATCTTCTTGGTGAGCAGCTCCTTGGACAGTTCCGGGAACTTGACCGAGAAGGTGCCGCCAAAGCCGCAACACACGTCTTCTTCCTCGGCCGGCACATATTCCAGTCCGGCCACACCCAAAAGCGCCCTGGGGGCTTCGGTCACGCCCAGGCCCCGGCACAGGTGGCAGGGGGCATGGTAGGTGACTTTCTTGTCCGGACCGGCAAAGGCCTCGTCGGTGATGCCAAGCACGTCGCGCACAAACGAACTGAAGTCGATGACCCGGTGGGCAAACTGGGCGGCCTTGTAGGCCATGGCCGGATCATCGGCAAAAAGCCGCTTGTAGCCGTGTTTGAGGTAGGAGGCGCACGAGGCGCACAGGGTCACGATGTAGTCGAAATCCTGGGCGTCGATGGCGTTCATGTTGTGGGCGGCCAGTTCCCGACCGGCCTTTTTCTCGCCCATCATCATAAGCGGCAGGCCGCAGCAGGACTGGCCCATGGGATACTCCATGGCCACGCCCTCTTTGGTGGCGATGACCGCCACCGCGGCCTCCATCTGCTCGGGATAGACGAAGTCCTGCACGCAGCCGGAGAAAAGCGCCACCTTGAGCTTGGCGTTGGTCACATGCGGCTTGATCTTTTCCCACCGGTCCCGGAAAGCCTCGTCGGCCACGGCCGGGAGCGCCCGGAAATCCTGATCCTTAAACAGGAACATCGGCAGATGGCGGAGATACGGGGTGCCGCCGGTCACCGGCTTTTGCAGCAGGCGGGCGGATTTGAGCATGGTGTGGAAGAGCGAACGGTTCTTGAGCACCTGTCCGGCCACCGAGGAATAGAGCGGATGGCCTTCCTCGTCCTGGATGCGGGCATGGACTTCCTTGATCAGCGTCGGCAAATCGATGCCGGCAGCGCACACGGCCTTGCAGGCCCCGCAGTTGAGGCAGTTCTGCACCAGATTCTTGGCCGCCTCCCGACCGTGGAAGAAGTAGGTGGCCACCAGCCCGATGGCCCCGATGTAGATGTGGCCGTACTTGTGCCCGCCGACCAGCCGGTAAACGGGACAGACGTTGGCGCAGGCTCCGCAGCGGATGCAGCGCAGCACCTGCTTGAATTCCGGATCCTTGGCCATGGCCATGCGGCCGTTGTCCAAAAAGACCACATGCTTGACCTTCTTGCCTTCCGGGCCGACCTCGCAGGGCACGGCTCCGGTTATCCAGGTGACATACGAGGTGATGGCCTGGCCGGTGGCGTTTTTGGGCAGGCAGCGGATGATGCGCAGGGCGTCGTGGAGCGAAGGCATGAGCTTGTCGATGCCGGCCAGGGCCACATGGACCCGGGGCAGGGTGGTGGTCAGCCGGCCGTTGCCTTCGTTGGTAATGAGCCCAATGGTGCCGGTGGCGGCGATGGCGAAGTTGGCGCCGGAGATGCCCATGTCGGCCTGGCAGAATTTGGGACGCAATTCACGTCTTGCCACCTTGACCAGCTTTTGGATGTCCACGTCCTGCTTTTTGTTGGTGACCTCGGTAAAGAGGTCGGCCACCTGATAGCGGGACAGGTGGATGGCCGGCATGACCATGTGGGTCGGGCCTTCGTGGCGCAGCTGAATGATCCACTCGCCAAGGTCGGTTTCCGTGACTTCCAGGCCCTCGGCTTCGAGGTGATCGTTTAAGTGCGTCTCCTCGGCGGTCATGGACTTGGACTTGACGATGGTCTTGACGTTATTTTCCTTGGCGATCCGGGCGATGATCTCATTGGCCTCATGGGCGGTGGCGGCCAGATGGACCGTGGTGCCGGCGGCTTCGGCGTGGCGTTTGAACTCCTGGAAAAGCTCTTCCAGGTGATCGATGGCCACGTCCTTGGCGGCGGCGATTTCGGCGATCAGTTCCGGGGCGTCGATGCCGGCAAAGGCGTTGGCCCGGGAGGTGCGGTAGGCCACGGCAAATTTGTCGAGCGCCTGACGCTGAAAATCATTGTCCAGAGCTTCGCGCAGTTGGCGACGATACTCTTTGAGGGTGGTGGCGTCTTGCATCTACTTGTCCTCCAGGATGAGGATGTGCAGTTCCAGCGGGCCATGCACGCCAAGGGCCAATACCCGCTCGATGTCGGCGGTGCGGCTGGGGCCGGTGACAAAGGCCGTGTAATCGGGCTGGGCCATCCATTCGACGAGTGTTGGTTCCAGGGCGTAGGAATCGGCCACAATGGACGAGGCCGGCAGTACGGCGATGTGGATTTCAGCCACCATGCTGGCCAGACGCACTTCCTCGCTCATCGAGCGCACAACGACCGTACCGGTGTCGGCAATGCCGGCTACGGCCATGGTCAGGCCGATGTCGATGCCGCCCAGGCGCGAGCGCATTCCCGAGGTGATAAGGCGGATGCCCTTCTCGGCACACAGGCCGCTGAGCGTCTCCATGGCCTCGGCCGGCATTTGCGGTGCACAAATGATCTTTTCCTGTTTGGTCTCGCACAGAGCTTCGGCCGTGTCGGACAGGGGGGCGTCGCAGCCCGAAGCCAGGATCTGGCAGGCCTCCTTGCCCACGCACACATCGGTCACATAGGCCATGGCTTCGTCCATGGACGCGACGGGCCGCACCACGGCCGAGACCAGGGAGGCCTTTTGCGTCAGCAGTTCGACCAGATTGGGGGTCGTCATGGGAACCTCTCTTTCGTCGGATGGCGTAAAAAGCACGGCCGGCAACGCAGGATGCGCAGCCGGCCGTACGGGTCTATGCGCGGTTACTGGTTAGGGCAGCATCCACTTCAGGGCATAGGCCTGGAGCAGCGTCAGCACGGCGACGAAGCCCAGCATGGCCAGGGAGTGGGGCAGGGTGAAGCGGAAGATATCGCCTTCCTTGCCGACCATGTTCGAGGCCGCAGTGGCCACGGAGATGGACTGGGGCGAGATCATCTTGCCGGTAACGCCGCCCGAGGAGTTGGCGGCCACGGTCAGGTGCGGATCGACGCCGATCTGCTGGGCGGTGGTCTTTTGCAGCGAACCAAACAGGGCGTTGGACGAGGTGTCGGAACCGGTCAGGAACACGCCCAGCCAGCCGAGGATCGGCGAGAAGAACGGGAACAGCGCGCCGGAGGCGGCAAAGGCCAGACCCATGGACGAGCTCATGCCCGAGTAGTTCATGATGTAGGCCAGGCCCAGGATCATGGCGATGGTGGCGATGGGCCAGCGCAGCTGCTTGATGGTGCGAATCAGGCAGACAAAGCCCTTGCCGAAGCCATACCCAGGCATGAAGAGGATGGAGATCAAGCCGGCAAACAGGATGGCCGTACCCGGGGTGGACAGCAGGTTGAGATTGAAAACGGCCGGATACGGGGTATCCTTGGCCACGATGGGGGCGGCCTTCATGACCAGATTATGCAGGCCCGGCCACTCGAACTTCATGAAGAAGATCTTGTCCAGGATGGCCTTGAAGGAATCAATGCCCCAGAAAAAGACCATGACGGCCAGGATGATGTAGGGAAGCCAAGCGCGGAAGATCTCGCCGCCGGAGAATTCCGAGGCCACGACGCGGCTGGCCGCCGGCGGTTCATCCGGGAAGTGCCAGGTCTGCTTGGGCTTCCAGACCTTGAGGAACAGGCCAAGGCCGATGATGGTGACGATGGCCGAGATGATGTCGGGCAGGTAGGGGCCGACGAAGTTGGAAACCAGGAACTGGGAACCGGCAAAGCACACGCCGGCGATGATGACGGCCGGCAGGATTTCCATGGTGCGCTTGAAACCGCACATGGTGACCGAGATCCAAAGGGGCACGATGATGGACAGAAAGGGCAGCTGACGGCCGCAGATGGCGCTGATTTTCATCATGTCGAGGTCGGTGACCTTGGCCGCGACCACGATGGGGATGCCGATGGCGCCAAAGGCAACCGGCGCGGTGTTGGCGATCAGGCAGATGCCGGCGGCGTAGAGCGGGTTGAAGCCAAGGCCCACCAGCATGGCGGCGGTGATGGCCACGGGCGTGCCGAAGCCGGCCGTCCCTTCAATGAAGGAGCCGAAGGCGAAAGCGATGAAAATGGCCTGGAGCCGACGGTCGTCGGTGATCTGGGCCAGGGAGTTTTTGATGATGTTGAATTCGCCGGACTCGACCGTCATGTTGTAGACCCAGATGGCGGTGATGACGATCCAGACAATGGGGAAGATGCCAAAGGCTGCGCCGTAGAGGGTAGCGCCGATGGCAAGGTTGGCCGGCATGCCCCAGGCGAAGATCGACAACAGCACAGCCACGGCCGTGGCCGCGAAGGCGGCTTTGTGACCGGCCATGCGTTTGACGGCCAGCATGAAGAACAGGATGTACAGAGGGATGCCCGCGACCAAGGCGGACATGGCCACGCTCCCCAGCGGTTGGTACTGTTGGACCCACGACATTGTCTCACGCTCCTTTTGGTTGGAAATTAGACCAGCCGCTCCTGTTCCCGTCGCCGCGAGGGATCGAGGTGCGAGCCAAACCGCTTTATCGGACAGGGCCTCCCGGAGCGGGACCGTGAGCGCGCTCCGGGAAGGCCGTGTCGGCTACAGGCCGAGGTTCTTTTTAAGCAGGGGCATGTTGACCGCCTGCTGCACGATCTTGGTGCCGTGCTCGATGCGGGAGCGGTCGCGCAACTTCTCCCGGGTCAGCATGAGTTCCATTTTTTTGGCCACGGAGAAGGTGTCGTCGCGCACCACGATGACGGGCACGCCCTTGTCTTCGGCTTTGGCCAGGATCATGTCGTTGGGATAGAGATTGCCGGTCAGGATCAAGGCCGAGCAGTTGCCTTCCAGGGCCACGAGCTGCAGATCGGACCGGTCGCCGCCGCACAGGATGGCCACGTCTTTCTGGCGCTTGAAGAAGGTCACGAAGTTTTCGATCTGCATGGTGCCAATCAGGAAATTGACCACCAGCTTGTCGTTTTTGGGGGCTCCGGTCACGAGGCGGCCGCCGAGGCCGGCAGCCAGATCAGAGGCGCGCACGGCGAACATGATGGGATCGTGGGGGACGATGCCAAGGACATCCACGCCCCGGCGTTTGAGGAACGGGGTGATGAGCGTTTCGGCTTCCTCGCGGAAGTGCTCGGGCACGTCGTTTAAGATGACGCCGACCAGATCGTCGCCCAGGGCTTCCTTGGCGGCGGCCAGATAGTCATAGTTGTATTCCTGGAGATACCGGTCGACCAGGACGACCTTGGCGCCCATGGCCTGGCTCACGGACACGCCGTCCACCCCGCAGTATTTGCCGGAGTAGAGGAAGCTGCCCGAGCCCCCGACCAGCATCATATCCTTGTCAGCCGAGAGTTTTTTATAGCTGTCGACGATCCCCGGCAGCAGGTTGGCGCAATCTTCAAGGAAGGCCCGCATCCGGAAATCGCGGGTAATGACCACGGGCGTCACCAGGGACGGGTCTTCGGACAGACCCAGGGCCTGCTGCATGAAGTAAGCGTCCTCGTCGCCAATCTGGTTGCCGATCTTGTGGGGCACGGCGCCGATGGGCTTCATGTAGCCGATACGCTGCCCTTCGCGCTGGAAATGCTGTCCCAGGGCCAGGGTAACGAGGTTTTTTCCTGAATATCCCTGGGTGGACCCAATGTAGAGACCGATCATAGGATTGTTCCTCCTGGGTTCGTTTTAGGCGGAAAGGGTGATGCGCACGTCGGCCACGACGGCCTTCTCGGCATTGACCAACACCGGGTTGAACTCGGCCTCGAGGATTTCCGGGAAATCCAAGGCCAGTTCGGACATGGTGAGCAGGATGTCCTCAATGGCCTGGAAGTTGACCGGCTGCTCGCCGCGCACACCCTTGAGCAACATGTAGGACTTGATTTCGCGGATGATGCCCTTGGCGTCGTCGCGGCCAAGAGGAGCCAGCCGGAAGGCAATGTCCTTGAGCACTTCCACGTAGATGCCGCCCAGGCCGAACATCAGAAGCGGCCCGAACTGATCATCGCGCTTGAAGCCGATGATGATTTCCTTGCAGCCCTTGGGAGCCATCTCCTGGACCAGACAGCCGGCGATATAGGCCTCGGGGCGCATCCGCTGGGCCCGGGCCGTGATGTCGAAGAAGGCGTTTTTGACGGCTTCGGCATCGGCCAGGTTCACTTTGACGCCGCCCACATCGGATTTGTGCGAGATTTGCGGCGAGGCGATCTTCAAGACCACAGGATAGCCAATCTTCTCGGCAGCGGCCACGGCCTCGTCGGACGACCGGGCCAGGGCGGTATTGGGTGTGGGCAGGTTGTAGGCCCGGAGCACTTCCTGGGCCTGGAATTCCACCACTTCGGTAGCGCCTTTGGACCGGGCCTCATTGATGACGAGGCGGGCCTTTTGGCGGTTGCGTTTGATGGTCGGGAATTCCTGGGCCGGGGTCTGCCGCCACAGGAAGTAGTTGTACATGGTCTCGATGCTGGCAATGAGCGGCTCCGGGTAGATGGAGCAGGGAATGCCGGAATCGGTAAGCAGCTTCTGGCCGGGACGGGTGCGCATGCCGCCCATGTAGTTCACGAAGATGGGCTTTTTGGTGGTCTTGGCCACGTCGATGATGGCCTGGGCCGTTTCCATGATCTCGGCTGAGGCCGTGGGGGTCAAAAGCACCAGAATGGAATGGACCTGCGGGTCCTCGACCACCACTTCCAGGGTTTTGCGATAGCGTTCGGCCGGGGCGTCGCCGATGAGATCGACGGGGTTATACAGCGACGCATAGGGCGGCAGGAATTCCTTCATGCGGTCGATGGTGCTGTTGGACAGCCGGGCCATGTTGAGGCTGGACTTTTCCGTGGCGTCGGCGGCCAGGATGCCGGGACCGCCGGAGTTGGTCACGATGCACAGGCCCGGGCCTTCGGGCAGGGGCTGGGTGGAAAAGGCCTGGGCCAGATCGAATAGGGTGGCCATGTCGTTGGCCCGGATGACGCCGGTCTTGCGGAAGGCGGCGGTGTAGGCCTGATCCGAACCGGCAATGGCCCCGGTGTGGGAGGAGGCGGCCTTGGCCCCGGCCGTGGTGGTGCCGGACTTGATCATGATGACCGGCTTTTCCCGGGTCACCTTGGCGGCCTGTTCGATGAAGTCCGCGCCGTGCTCGACGTTTTCAATGTAGCCGAGGATAACCGACGTATTGGGGTCGGTGCGCAGATACTCAAGCATGTTGGCTTCGTTGATGACAGCTTTGTTGCCAAGCGAAACGAACTTGGAGAAACCAATGTTTTCGCCCAAGGCCCAGTCGAGGATGGCCGTGCAAAGCGCCCCGGACTGGGAGAAAAAGGCGATGGAGCCTTCAGCCGGATAACCGGCGGCAAAGGAGGCGTTGTTATGGTCCTGGGTGCTGATAAGCCCCAGACAGTTGGGACCGACCATGGCGATTTCATGCTCGGTGCAAAGCTCGATCAAGCGTTGCTCCAGGGCATAGCCTTCCTTGCCCACTTCCTTGAAACCCGCCGTGATAATGATGACGGCCCGGACCTTGCGTTCGATCAGGGCGTCCATGGCCGGCAGCACGGCGGCCACGGGCACGACGATGACGGCCAGGTCAAGGCCTTCCGGCAGGTCCTTGATGTTCTTCGTCACCGGCAGGCCGAGGATCTCGTCCGCCTTGGGGTTTACAGGAATGAGCGTACCCGGGTACCCGGCCTCCTGCATGTTGGCCACGACCGTATAGCCGACTTTGCCCGGGGCTGCGGAAGCCCCGATAACGGCTACGGTTTTAGGCGCAAACAGTGCGTGAATGTTGTCTTTCAAACTCATTCGGCTACCTCGCTCGCCAGTTGATTGTGGGCCGGATCAGCGACCGGCCAGGGTCTCCGCGTAAATCTCTACTGGATGCTTGATCGCCAACATATCGCCGGCCTGGGACAGCATGTCGCCTATCTGGAGCATGCAGGCCGGACAACTGGTGGCTGCGACTGTTGCGCCGGTGGCCACGATGTTGTCCCGCTTATGTTTGCCGATGCGCTTGGACAGGTCGTAATGCTGCAGGGTGAAGCTCCCGCCGGAGCCACAGCAGGAATCCGCGCCATCCATTTCAACCAGTTTGTAACGCGGGTTGGCGGCAATAAGCGCCCTGGGTTCGGCGGAAATCCCCAGGGATTTTTTCAGGTGGCAGGGGTCATGGTAGGTGACGGCGACCGGCTCCCCGGCAACCGGAAGGTCAGCCGGAACCACGCCCACATCCTGGATCAGGAAGGCGCTTATGTCTTTGACCTTGGCGGCCATTTCCCGAATCTTGAACTTGGTGGTTTCGGGCAGGCCTTCGGCCATCAGCGGCCAAAGCTTCTTGATGGTGGAGGTGCAGGTGGCGCAGGGCGTCACCAGCACGTCGAAGTCGGCGTCGCCAAAGAGCGTCATATTGTGGGCCACTAGGGCCTCGAAGGTCTCCCGGTCGCCGGAAGACAGGGCCGGAATGCCGCAGCAGGCCTGGGCATGAGGCATGAAGACGCCCACGCCGTGGTGGTCGCAGACTTTTAAGACAGCCTCGCCGATGCGCGGGAACATCTTGTCTACCACGCAGCCGTAGAAAAACGCCGCCTTGAGGCCGGAAAACCTGCGCGGGGCGTCGCGTTCGGCCGCTGCTTCGTGCAAAGCCGTGCCGGCCAGGGGAGCGAAATGCCGCCCGCCGATCAGGTCGGAAAAGACCCGGGCGCAGGACGAGCCGAGCATGTCGTTGACCGGCTTGGTGAAAAGCCCCTGGAACTTTGAGGCAATGCCGAGCACCGAGTCGAAGAACCGGGGATTTTTAAGAAGCCCCCGGAAGATGGCCCGCTTGACCGGCGGCAGGCCGTAGTAGCCGGTGAGGAAAGCCCGGGCCTTGAGGAAAATGTCCAGCGCCTTGACGCCGCTGGGACAGTTGGCCTGGCATGAGCCGCAAAGGAGGCAGGCGTCCAGGCGATCCTTGACGCCGGCCGGGTCTTTGATGACTTCATCGGCCAGACATTCGAGCAGGGCGATCTTGCCCCGGGCCACATGCCCTTCAAGCCCGGTCTCGGTGTAGATGGGACACACGGCCTGGCACATGCCGCAGCGCATGCAGGCCACGAGCTGGTCGTCGATCTGCTTCAAGAGGCCGACGAGCTGACGCATCTCGCTCATGTCATTCCCCCGTGATCTTGCCGGGATTGAGGATACCCTTGGGATCGAGGGCGGCCTTTAAGCGCTTGGCGTACTGGATGGACCCCAGGCCCACTTCCTTGACCATGTACTTGGACTTGGCCGTGCCGATGCCGTGCTCGCCGGAAAGCGTGCCGCCAAGGGACAGGGCCACGTCGAAGATTTCGTCAATGGCCGCTTCCACCCGGGCGTATTCGACATGGTCGCGCTTGTCGGTGAGGATGGTGGGGTGCAGATTGCCGTCGCCGGCATGGCCGAAGGTGCCGATGGTCAGTTTGTACTTGGCCGCAATGGCTTCAAGGGCCCCGATCATGGCCGGGATCTTGGAGCGCGGCACAGTAGCGTCTTCAAGCACCGTGGTCGGGCGCACCCGGGCCAGGGCCGACAGGGCTGCCCGGCGGGCTTCCCAGACCTTGTTGCGCTCGGCCGCGTCCTTGGCCACTTGAATACGGGTCGCGCCGATGCGTTTGCAGATGGCCTCGACCTCGGCCGCCTCGTCCTCGACCTGGGCCGGGTGGCCGTCCACTTCGATGAGCAAAAGCGCCTTGGCGTCGGTGGGGAGCCCGGCGTGGGCGAAGTCCTCGACGGTGCGGATGGTGAAGTCGTCCATGTATTCAAGCGTAGCCGGCACAATCTTGGCAGCGATGATGGCGGCGACGGTCTCGGAGGCTTTGCCCAGATCGTCGAAGATGGCCATCATGGCCTTGCTGGCCTTGGGCGGCGGCACGAGCTTCAAAATGATCTCGTTAAAAACGCCCAAGGTGCCTTCGGAGCCGACCATGAGGCCGTGCAGGTTCATGCCGGTGACGCATTTGACGGTGCGCGAACCGGTTTTGACCAGTTCGCCGTCCACGTCATAAAAGCTCATGCCCATAACATAGTCTTTGGTCACGCCGTATTTGAGGCCGCGAAGGCCGCCGGCGTTTTCCGCCACGTTGCCGCCAAGGGTGGACACGGCCTGGCTGCCGGGGTCAGGCGGGTAGAACAGACCCCGCTTGGCCACCTCGGTGGCGAACTTGGCCGTCACCACGCCGGTCTGGACCACGGCGTACATGTCGGCTTCGTTGATCTCGATGATCTTGTTGAGGGCGCCGGTCAGGGCCACCACGCCTCCCACGGAGGGGATGGTGCCGCCGCTTAAATTCGTGCCCGAGCCGCGCACGGTCAGCGGCAACCCGAGCTCATTGCAGGTTTTCACCACCCGTCCCAGAGCCTCGGGCGTCTCCGGTCGCACAGCCAGGGCCGGGAGTTTGGGGGGAAGGACCGCCGCATCGTACGAATAGCTGTGGCGGTCCACCTCGCTGGCCAGGACATTGCCTTTGCCGACGATTTCCTCGAACTTCTGGGACAGGTGGTTACTCATCGTTTGTTCTCGCTTGGTGCGTTATTTGCCCGAACGGCCTTCGTCACAGGGGTCGCCGTTATCGGGACGGGCGTGTTCGGCAGTGGCCGGTGCGGCGCAAAAGGCCGGATCTTCTTCGCCCTTGGCGTCAGCGGCCGGGGCCGCTTCGCCAAAGACCGGCATGGCGGCCAGGTACTGCAACTGCTGGTAGCGTTCCTTGTAGGCCTCTTCCATGGTGGCGCGGTATTTCTTGGAATGCTCGGGGGCAAGCTTTTCCAGAGCGGCGTAGCGGACCTCGCCGGACAGGAAGGCCTGGAAGTCGCCGGCCGGGGCCTTGGAGTCGATGGTCAACGGGTTCTTGCCTTCGGCCTTGGCATCGGGGTTGAAGCGGAACAGCGGCCAGTAGCCGGTCTCGACCGCCAGTTTGGCCTCTTCCATGGATTTGCCCATGCCTTTGCGGATGCCCTGGTTGATGCAGGGGGCGTAGGCGATGACGATGGAGGGTCCCTTGTGGGCTTCGGCTTCCAGGAAGGCCTTGAGCGTCTGGTTCTTGTCCGCGCCCATGGCCACCGAGGCCACGTAGACGTAGCCGTATGTCATGGCCATGCGGGCCAGATCCTTTTTACCCGTGACCTTGCCGGCCGAGGCAAACTTGGCGATGGCCCCGAGCGGCGTGGCCTTGGAGGCCTGACCGCCGGTGTTGGAGTACACCTCGGTGTCCATGACCAGGATATTGATGTCTTCGCCCGAGGCGATGACGTGGTCGAGGCCGCCGTAGCCGATGTCATAAGCCCAGCCGTCGCCGCCGAAGACCCAGACGGATTTCTTGGTGTAGAGATCGGCGTCGGCCAGGATGCCGGCCTGAACCGGATCGGACGCGGCAAGCAGGGACTTTAGCTGATCGCCGTAGAGGCGCGAACCAGCGGCATCGTCCTTGTTTTGCAACCAACCGGCCAGGGCGGCACGCACGTCGTCGGCAACGTCGCCGGCCAGGGCGGCGGTCACCTTGTCGGCCAGCTTGGCCCGACGCTGGGTCAGCGCCATGGAGTAGCCGAAGCCGAACTCGGCGGCGTCCTCGAACAGGGAGTTGTTCCAGGCCGGGCCGTGGCCGTCGGCGTTTAAGGCATAGGGGGCCGTGGGAGCCGAGCCGCCCCAAATGGAGGAGCAACCCGTGGCGTTGGCCACCATCATGCGTTCGCCAAAGAGCTGGGTGATGAGCTTGACGTAGGGGGTTTCGCCGCAACCGGCGCACGCGCCCGAGAACTCAAGCAGCGGCTGGTAGAACTGGCTGCCCTTGAGGTTTTCGCGTTTGACCAGCTTGCCTTTGTTGGCCACGGTCATGGCAAAGGCGTGGTTGGCGATCTGATCGGCCGCCTCGGTCTCTAGAGGCTTCATGACCAGGGCCTTCTGCTTGGCCGGACAGACGTCGGCGCAAGAGCCGCAGCCCATGCAGTCCATGGGGAAGACCTGCATCCGGTAGGCCATGCCTTTGAGTTCCTTGCCAGTGGCCGGCAGGGTGTCAAAAGAGGCCGGAGCCTTGGCCATCTCGGCCTCGTCGGCCAGGAAGGGGCGGATGGTGGCGTGGGGGCACACAAACGAGCACTGGTTGCACTGGATGCAGTTCTCTTTGAGCCAGTGGGGGATGTTTATGGCCACGCCGCGCTTCTCGTACTGGGCGGTAGCCGTCGGGAAGGAGCCGTTTTCGGCAAAGGCCGAGACCGGCACCTCGTCCCCCTTCTGGGCCAGGATGGGGCGGATGACCTTGTTGAAGTACTCCGGCTCGTTGACGGCCGCGGCCGGGGCATCGGCCGCGCTGGCCCAGGCAGCCGGCACGGTGATTTCAACCAGGCCTTCCATGGCCATGTCCACGGCGTCGATGTTCATCTTGACGATTTTCTCGCCCTTGTTGCCGTAGGTCTTTTTGATGGAGTCCTTCAGCAGGCTGATGGCTTCCTCGATGGGCAGCACGCCGGCCAGCTTGAAAAACGCCGTCTGCATGATCATGTTGATGCGTGCGCCAAGGCCGACCTTGGCCCCGATGGCCACGGCATCAATGTTGTAGACCTTGATCTTCTTGTCGGCGATGGTGCGCAGCATATGGCCGGGCAGGTTTTTCTCCAGCTCTTCGGCCGTGTTCCAGGAGGAGTTCAGGACGAAGGTGCCGCCGTCCTTGATGCCTTCCAGGATCTCGTAGGTATTGACATAGCTCGGCTTGTGACAGGCAATGTAGTCGGCCGCGTCAACCAGGTAGGTGGACTGGATGGGCTTCTTGCCGAAACGCAGGTGGGAGACGGTGATGCCGCCGGACTTTTTGGAGTCGTAGGCAAAGTAGCCCTGGGCATAGAGATCGGTGTTGTCGCCGATAATTTTGATGGCGGACTTGTTGGCGCCGACGGTTCCGTCGGAGCCAAAGCCCCAGAACTTGCACTGCACAGTGCCTTCGGGAACCGTGGGCAGCACGCCGGCCGAGGGCAGGGACTGGCCGGAAACGTCGTCGAGGATGCCGACCACGAAGTGACGCTTGGGCGCGGCAGCGGCCATGTTGTCGAAGATGGCCTGGACCATGCCGGGGCGAAATTCCTTGGATCCCAGGCCGTACCGGCCGGTCATGAGCTTGGGAATCGGGCCGCCGCGTTCGACGTAGGCCGAGCAGATGTCTTCGTAGAGCGGATCGCCGAGGCTTCCCGGCTCCTTGCAGCGGTCAAGGACCGTGACCACCTTGGCCGAGGCCGGCAGGACCTTGAAGAGATAGTCCGGGGCAAAGGGCCTAAACAGGCGGACCTTGACCAGACCGACCTTCTCGCCCTTGGCGACGAGGTAGTTGACCACTTCCTCGATGGTTTCACACGAGGAGCCCATGGAGATGATGACGCGTTCGGCGTCGGGCGCGCCCACGTAGTCAAAAAGCTTGTAGGGGCGGCCGGTCACGGCGGCCACCTTGTCCATCATGGCCGACACGATGCCGGGCAGGACCTGATAGTAGGGATTGGAGCGCTCGCGGCCCTGGAAGAAGATGTCCGGGTTCTGGGCGGTGCCGCGCAGATCGGGGTGCTCGGGGTTCATGGAGCGGGCGCGGAAGGCGGCGATCTTCTCGTGGGGGACCAAGGCTTTGATGTCTTCGTAATCGATGACTTCAATCTTCTGGATTTCGTGCGAGGTGCGGAACCCGTCGAAGAAATGCAGGAACGGCACACTCGATTCGATGGCGGCCAGATGGGTGACCAGGGCCAGGTCCATGCACTCCTGCACCGAGGCCGAAGCCAGGAAGGCAAAGCCGGTGGAGCGGGCGCTCATGACGTCGGAATGGTCGCCGAAGATCGACAGGGCATGGGTGGCAATGGCCCGGGCCGTCACATGAAAGACGGCCGGCAGCAGTTCGCCGGCGATCTTGAACATGTTGGGGATCATGAGCAACAGGCCCTGGGAGGCGGTGAACGTGGTGGTCAGCGCGCCGGCGGCCAGGGAGCCGTGGACCGCGCCGGCTGCTCCGGCCTCGGACTGCATTTCACGGATGGTCACAGTCTGGCCGAAGATGTTTTTAAGGCCCTTGGCTGCCCACTCGTCAGCGATTTCGCCCATGGTGGACGAGGGGGTAATGGGATAAATGGCCGCCGTATCGCTTAATGCGTAGGCGATATGCGTGGTGGCGGTGTTGCCGTCCATGCTTTTCATCTTCTTGGCCATGCTGCAATCTCCTTAAAAGTTGTCGTTCGACCGAAGGGGAAAGGCCGGGTCGACACGCTCTCATTGGCAAGCCTTGTGCCAGCAAAGGTTAATACGAATAAATCCGCTGAGTTGGCGAGGCAAGGAAACCGCTCCGGGTTCAGGCAGGAATTGGGCATCCGGTTTTTAGGATGCCCTTTCACAGCTAATAGCCTGAAATCTATGGCTTCGTAAAGCGCTTCCCGGAAGACGGGGCGGTCTGAATTTTCAGACAAGGGTGAGTTGTCCGAAATATCAGACAGGGATTTCTCTCTTGCCGGATTCGGGACCGAACAGGGATTACCTGACTTTTATTGCCACAAGTGACAAGGCTTGGCACGTGAAAATGCTGAGAAACCGGTTTTGTTTAAAAAATCACAAATGCCGGTTTGCCTTGTTGCAATTTTGCCGCATAGTCGTTTCCTCGTCGCCCTCAGTACACAACGAGCGCAATCGAAACTG